>JAOPWI010000224.1 GCA_025965755.1 Frankiales bacterium
GACGTCGTCGAGCAGGGCGGCGAGGTCGTGCTGGCCCTGGAGGCCACACCGGCCGGCGACCCCCAGCTCGTGCTGCGGGTGGCTGCGGCCGCGGCCCAGGCCGGCCTGCCCATCGCGCCGAGGACCCTGCACCGCCTGGTCGCGGAGTGCCCGCCGCTGCCGGAGCCGTGGCCCCGGGCCGCGCTCGAGTCGTTCGTCGGCCTGCTCGCCGCCGGTCCGGCTGCCGTGCCGGTGCTCGAGGCGCTCGACCAGTCCGGGCTGCTGGTCCGCCTGCTGCCCGAGTGGGCGGCCGTGCGCAGCAAGCCGCAGCGCAACAGCTACCACCGCTTCACCGTCGACCGGCACCTGGTCGAGGCGGCGGCCGCCGCCGCCGGCCTGACCCGCGGTGTGGCCCGCCCCGACCTGCTGCTGCTCGGCGCGCTGCTGCACGACATCGGCAAGGGGTATCCGGGCGACCACACCGACGTCGGCGTCGAGGTGATCGCCACGATCGGCGCCCGCCTCGGCCTGCCCGGCGACGACGTGGGGGTCCTCGTCGCGATGGTGCGCCACCACCTGCTGCTGCCCGACGTGGCGACCCGGCGCGACCTGGCCGACCCCGTGACGACGCGCGCGGTCGCCGACGCGGTGGGCTCGCGGCAGGTGCTCGAGCTCCTGCACGCGCTCACCATCGCCGACTCGGCGGCGACCGGGCCGGCCGCCTGGAGCGCGTGGAAGGCGATGCTCGTCGACGAGCTGGTCACGCGCACCGCCCGGCTGCTCGACGGCAACCCGCCGCCGGCTCCCGCCCCGGCGCCGCTGGCCGGCTGGCAGGAGGCGCTGCTCGGCACCGGCGGCCTCGCGCTGGCCGCCGTCGCCGACGAGGTGACGGTCGTGGCGCCGGACCGGCCCGGCCTGCTGTCGCTCACCGCGGGCGTGCTGGCACTGCACCGGCTGGACGTGCGGTCCGCGTCGGCGTTCCCGCGCGGGGACGAGGCGGTGGCCGTCTTCCGGGTCGCGCCGCGCTTCGGCGACCTGCCGGACTGGGCGCCGGTGCGCGACGACCTGCGGGCCGCGCTGGACGGGACGCTCCCGCTGCGGGAGCGGCTGGAGGCCCGCGAGCGGGCGTACCCCCGGCGCGATCCGCTGCCGGCCGCGGCGCCCCGGGTGGAGCTGGTGGACGGCGCCTCCGAGACCGCCACGGTGGTCGAGGTCCGGGCGCCCGACTCGATCGGCGTGCTCCACCGCATCACCGGCGCGCTGGACGCCTGCGGCCTGGACATCCGCACCGCGCACGTGTCGACGCTGGGCGCGGACGTCGTCGACGCCTTCTACGTGGCCGTGCCGGGGGGCGGGCCGCTGGTCGATCCCGGGCAGCGGGCGACGGTGCGCCGGCGGGTCATGGCGGCGCTCTCGCGCTGAGCACCGGCCCGCCGACCCGCGCCGACTAGGCTGGCGCAACCGCCCGCCGCCGCGGGGCGCCGACCGCTCCGGCCCCGCCACCTGATCCTGAGGCCTGATGTTCGACACCCTGTCCGACCGGCTCGACAAGGTCTTCACCTCGCTGCGGGGCAAGGGCCGGCTGTCCGACGCCGACATCGACGCGACCGCCCGTGAGATCCGCATCGCGCTGCTCGAGGCCGACGTGGCGCTGCCCGTCGTCAAGGCGTTCATCGCGGCGGTGAAGGAGCGGGCCCGCGGCGCCGAGGTGTCCGGCGCGCTCAACCCCGCGCAGCAGGTCATCAAGATCGTCAACGAGGAGCTCGTCGGCATCCTCGGCGGCGAGACCCGCCTGGTGCGCTACGCCAAGACCGCGCCGACCGTGATCATGCTGGCCGGCCTGCAGGGCGCCGGGAAGACCACCCTGGCCGGCAAGCTCGGCCTGTGGCTCAAGGGACAGGGCCACGCTCCGCTGCTCGTCGCCTGCGACCTGCAGCGGCCCAACGCCGTGCAGCAGCTGCAGGTCGTCGGCGGCCAGGCCGGCGTCGACGTCTTCGCGCCCGAGCCCGGCAGCGGCGTCGGCGACCCCGTCGCGGTGGCCCGCCAGTCGCTCGAGCACGCCCGCCGGATGCACTACGACGTGGTGGTCGTCGACACCGCCGGCCGGCTCGGCATCGACACCGAGCTGATGCAGCAGGCCGCCGACATCCGCAGCGCCGTGCAGCCCGACGAGGTGCTCTTCGTCGTCGACGCGATGATCGGCCAGGACGCCGTCGTCACGGCGCAGGCCTTTCAGGAGGGCGTCGGCTTCACCGGCGTCGTGCTCACCAAGCTCGACGGCGACGCCCGCGGCGGCGCGGCGCTGTCGGTGCGCCACCTCACCGGCGAGCCGATCCTGTTCGCGAGCACCGGCGAGAAGCTGGGGGACTTCGACGTCTTCCACCCCGAGCGGATGGCCTCGCGCATCCTGGGGATGGGTGACGTTCTCAGCCTGATCGAGTCGGCCGAGAAGCACTTCGACGCCGAGTCCGCCGAGCGCATGGCCGGCAAGATGCAGTCCGGCGAGGACTTCGACCTCGAGGACTTCCTCGAGCAGATGCTCCAGGTCAAGAAGATGGGCTCGATCTCGAGCCTGCTCGGCATGCTCCCCGGCATGGGCCAGATGAAGGAGGCCATCGCCGGGGTCAAGGACTCCGACATCGACCGCATCGCGGCCATCATCCGGTCCATGACGCCGCAGGAGCGGCGCACGCCCAAGATGCTGAACGGCAGCCGCCGGCTGCGCATCGCCAAGGGCTCCGGCGTCACGGTGGCCGAGGTCAACAACCTCGTCGACCGCTTCTTCGAGGCGCAGAAGATGATGAAGCAGATGGGCGGCATGGGGCTGCCGGGCATGCCCGGGGTCGGCCGCAAGGCCAAGCGCGCGCAGGGCAAGAAGGGCAAGAAGGGGCCGGGCCGGGCCGGCGGCGGCCCGCGCCAGAGCGCCACGCCGCAGCAGCTCCCGCCCGGCCTGCCCC
>JAOPWI010000312.1 GCA_025965755.1 Frankiales bacterium
CCCCGGCGGCCGCCGGCGCCCTGGTCGCGTCCGACCGGCCCGAGGCGCCCGTGCTGTCCCGGCCCTCGGGCTCGTCCTGCGGCGGCGTGCGCCCCATGACGGCGGCCTGCAGCGGTGCCGGCGCGCCCTCCTCGCGCAGGTTCGGCGGGTCGTCGGGGTCGTTGTCGGCGAACTCCTCCGGAATGCCGGCCTTGCGGGCCATCTGCTTGCTCGCCGTGCCCGACGGGGCGATGTCGGAGTCGTAGGGCCCGGTGACGACGAACGCCGCCGTGAGCAGCAGCAGCCGGGACACCAGGTTGAGAAAGAGCAGCAGGCCGACGACGACGGCGAACGTCCCGTACGTCGCCTCGCCCTTGCTGGTGGTGCGGGCGACGTAGAAGCCGCCCAGGATCTTCAGCAGGGCGAACCCGACCGCGCCGAACAGGGCGCCGGCGATGATGCGCCGGATCGGGTTGGTGACCCGGGACAGCCGAGCGAACAGGTAGAGGAACAGCAGCGTGTCGGCCAGCAGCGCCAGCGCGTACGCGAGGGCGGCCGTGAACACCTTGGCGGGCAGGCTCTCCTGGATGCCGACCAGCTCGAGCACCCAGCCCGTCGCGGCGGTGGCGGTGCCCGTGATCAGGACCGAGATGGCGATGGTCGCGAACAGGCCGATCAGCACGACGATGTCGACCAGCTTCTTGACGATGAAGTTGCCGGCCATGATGTTCTGGTGCCAGACGCTGCGGATGGCCTCGCGCAGCGCGTCGATCCAGCCGAGACCGGAGAACAGCAGGCCGACGATGCCGATGATGCCGGCCGGGCCCTTGGCCTGCTCGAGCGTCGTGCCGATCGTCTCGACCGCGTTGCTCGGCAGGATGCCGCCCAGCGCGTCCTGCACCTTCGCGGTCGACTCGTCGCCGTAGACGTAGCCCAGCAGGGAGACCGCGAGCAGCAGGATCGGGAACAGCGACAGGAACCAGTAGAACGTGACGCCGGCGGCCAGGCGCTCGCCGTTGTCGGCCTGGTAGCGCTGCACCGTGCGGATCAGGTGGTCCAGAAACGGGCGCTTCTGACGCAGGCCGGTGAGGACCGCCTTCGGGGATGCCATGGACGATCACCTACCCCGGCGCGGCCGTCCCTCACGCCGGCTCGACCGGGCCGGGCAGCCCTCCCCCGCCGAACGGGAAGTCCCGCTGCGGCCGCCACACGCCGTCCGCGCCCCGCTCGAACATGGTGAACCCCCACACCCGGAAGCGCGCGTCATAGCAGGCCAGCGCGTCGAAGGCGACGTCCAGCGCCGGCTCCGGCAGGTCGTGGGCCACCGTGACGTGCGGGTGGTACGGGAAGGCCGTCTCGCGGGCCAGCGGGCCCGAGCGGACCTGCTGCTCCAGGCGCTCGCAGTCGCTGATGCCACGGACCAGCGGAACGAAGACCACCGGCGAGACCGGGCGGAACGTCGCGGCGCCCCGCAGGTGCAGCTCGAAGTCGCGCTCCCCCGCCGCGATGACCCGCAGGTGCTCCTCGACGACCTCGATCTGGTCCTCGGCCAGCCCGGTCGGCGGCAGCAGCGTCACGTGCGGCGGGACGGCCGAGGCGTTGGGGTCGCCGAGCCGCTCCCGCCAGCTCGTCAGCTCCCGGTTGTAGGGCTCCGGCAGGCCGATCGCGACGCCGAACTCGCGCTGTGCCATCAGGTCGCCGGGAGCAGACCGACCCGCTCGCGGACCGTCGTCATCGTCGACGCGGCGACCTCGCGGGCCCGCTCGGCACCCTGCTTGAGGATCCCGTCGAGGGCGGCGGGGTCCTGCATGACCTCGAGGTAGCGGCGGCGCACCGGCTCGAACAGCGCGACCACGGCCTCGGCGACGTCGGCCTTGAACTCGCCGTAGCCCTTGCCCTCGTAGGCCACCTCGAGCTCGGCCACCGGGCGGCCGCTGACGACCGACAGGATGGTCAGCAGGTTGGTGATGCCGGGCTTGTCGTCGCCGGCCCGGACCTCGCGCCCCGTGTCGGTGACGGCGCTCTTGATCTTCTTGGTGATGACCTTGGGCTCGTCCACGACCCACAGGGTGCCCGGGCCGCCGCGGCTGGTGCTCATCTTCGCCGCGGGCTCCTGCAGGTCCTTGATGCGGGCCGCCGCGCGCTGGACGTACGGCTCCGGAACGACGAAGGTCTCGCCGTAGCGGCCGTTGAAGCGCTGCGCGAGGTCCCGCGTGAGCTCGAGGTGCTGGCGCTGGTCCTCGCCGACCGGGACCGACTGCGGCCGGTACATGAGGATGTCGGCGGCCTGCAGGACCGGGTAGGTGAACAGGCCGACGTTGCCCCCGCCCTTCTCCTTGAACTGCGTCATCCGGCTGGCCTCGCCGAAGCCGGTGAGGCAGCCGAGCACCCAGGCCAGCTCGGCGTGCTCGGGCACGTGGCTCTGGCAGAACAGCGCCGACCGCGACGGGTCGACGCCCATGGCCAGCAGCTCCGCCGTCGTGCGGCGGGTGCGGTCGCGCTGCTCGGCCGGGTCGGGCGTGGTCGTCAGCGCGTGCAGGTCGGCGACGAAGAAGAAGCACTCGAACTCGTCCTGCATGGCGGCCCAGTGCCGGACCGCGCCGAGGTAGTTGCCGAGGTGCTTGCCGGTGCCCGTGGGCTGGATGCCGGACAGGACGCGGGAGCGGGACACGTGTCCATCCTCCCAGATGACGACAGGCGCGGGCGGGGCAGGCGGCGCGGGCGGGCCGCGCCTGCGCAGGAGGGCGGCGCCGCTAGCCCGCGACCTCGTCGCGCAGGACCGCGGCCTGCCGGGCGACCAGCTTCTCCACCAGCGGCGCGAGGAAGCTCTCCGCCTTGCCGCCGACCAGCGGGATCTTGACCTTCACGTGCCCCTCGACGACCCAGCGGCAGCCGCCCGGGGTCGGCTCGAGCCGGGTGGTCCCGCGGATCTCCCCGGGCGCGCCGCCGAAGGCCGCCTCCCAGGTGCCCTCGCGCACGCCGTCCCGCGCCGGCCCCCAGGTGTCGGTCTGGGTCACCCGGCCGTCCTTGGGCACGAAGGCCGCCAGAAACCCCGGAATGCCGTCCGGCAGCCTGCGGCTGACCGCGAGCACCGCGCCGCCGTCCGGGGTGGCCTGCGACAGCACGGTGCGGCTGTCGTCCTTGAGCCGGGCAGCCAGGGCCGGCGCCCAGCGGTCACCGGTCATCAGCCGCCAGGTGGTCTCGACGTCGGCGGGCAGCTCGTAGGTGCCGGACAGGGACGTGCTCATGGAACTCCTCACAGGTGGGCGGCCCATCCTGCCCGGGTCAGCGGACGGCCGGCGACCCGGCTCCGGCGGGCTCGGGCCGGCCGTAGTGGAAGCCCTGCGCCTGGTCGCAGCGCATGCCGCGCAGCAGCACCACCTGCGCCTCGCGCTCGACGCCCTCGGCCACGACGCGCAGGCCGAGGCTGCGGGCCAGCCGGACCATGCCCTCGGTCAGGCCCAGCCGGCCGGGGTGGCGCTCGTCGGCCAGCATTCCGGCCGGAATCTTCACGCTCTCCAGCGGCAGCAGGTCCAGCCGGCTGAGCGGCACGGCACCGGTGCCGAACCCGTCCAGCGACCAGCGGACGCCCCGGCCGGCCAGCAGCGCCATCACCGGCACGACCTCGTGCGGGTCCTGGCCGATGGCGCCCTCGCTCACCTCGAGCACCAGCCGGTCAGGCGCCAGGCCGCTGGACAGCAGGGCGTCCTCGACCGACTCCACCAGCCCGGGGTCGCGCAGCTGGCTGGCCGACAGGTTGACGTTGAGCCGCAGCGGCGGGGCGCCCGCGGCGTCCCAGCGGGCCAGCTGGTGCACGGCGCTGTCCAGCACCTCGCGGCCCAGCCCGGCCATCCGGCCGAGCCGCTCGGCGACCGGCAGGAACTCGGCCGGGCTGAGCAGCCCGAGGTCCGGATGGTGCCACCGGACGAGGGCCTCGACGCCGGCGACGGTGCCGCTGGCGAGGTCGACGTACGGCTGGTAGTGCACCTCGAGGGTGCCCGGCAGCCGCGGCTGCGACAGGGCGCTGACGATCTGCTGGGTGCGGCCGAGCGCGACGTTGGACCGCGCCGCGGTGGACGGCTTGCGCTCGGCGGCGGCCCAGCGGTCCCCGCCGGTGCGCTTGGCGTCGTACATCGCGGCGTCGGCGTCGGCCAGCAGCGAGGCGACGTCGTCGCCCGCCTCGGCCACGACGATGCCGACGGAGGCACGCACGTGCACCGACCCGCCGGGCACGGGGACCGGCACGCGCAGCGCGTCGAGCAGGCGGCTCGCGACCAGGGCCGCCCGGTCGGCGCCGTCGAGCCCGGTGAGCAGGACCGCGAACTCGTCGCCGCCCAGCCGGCAGGCCGTGTCGCCGGCCCGCAGCAGCGGCGCGATGCGCTGCGCGACAGCGATCAGGACGGCGTCGCCGGCGGCGTGGCCGAGCCGGTCGTTGACCGCCTTGAAGTCGTCGAGGTCGAGATAGAGGACCGCCAGGCTGCCGCTGGCCCCGCGCTGGCTGGCCGCATGCATGATCCGGTCGACGAACAGCGGGCGGCGGGCCAGCCCGGTCAGGTCGTCGGTGAAGACGCGCTGCTCGAGCTCGGAGCGGCTCGCCTCGGCGGCGGTGAGCTTGCGGGCGACGCGGGAGGCGGCAAGCAGCACCCCGACCTGCTCGGCCAGCGCCCCGACCAGCTCGGCGTCGGCCCGGTCCAGGCGGGGGGCGCCGCGGCGGCGGCCGGACACCGCCAGCACGCCGACCGGGTCACCGCCCACCAGCACCGGCGCGGCCACCAGGTCGGGATAGCCGCGGGCCAGCACCCAGTGGGCGAGGTCGGCGTCGGCCTCCTCGGCCCAGGCGCCGCTGCCCGGCTCGACCCGCGGCAGGACCAGGGGGGCGCGCACCGCCGCGAGGGCGGCCCGCCCGGCGGCG
>JAOPWI010000337.1 GCA_025965755.1 Frankiales bacterium
GGCCGGCTCCGCGGAGAACAGGTCCTCGACCGGCGCGTCCAGCACTGCGGCGGCCTGGGCCAGGCGGACCGAGCTGATGCCCGTGTGGCCGTTCTCGATCGCGCTCAGCGTGGCGGGGCTGACATCCAGAAGGCCGGCCAGCTGCCGCAGCGTCATGCCGCGGGCGAGCCGCAGCTCCTTGACGCGACGGCCGATCGCGGCGCGGGCGGGCGCGCCGGTCGCCGTCTGCCGCTCTGCCACGCTGAGGTCCTCCTCGACTGAGAGATGCTCGGAATGCCCATCTTCCCGCCCCTCGGCGAAACAGTCCTGCGCGACACGGCGAGTTCGGGGTTTCGTCGGTTTAGCTGAACAGCTCGGGTCAGGCTTGACACGCACGTCATGTGGCAGCAGGGTGAGACGGGCCACAGCACCGAGCGCGCGCTCGTTCGGTCACTTCGGCCGCGTCCGCTCCGGGTGACCGTGGGCAAGGACCTGAGCGGCCGCTCCTGCTGAAAGAGGAACCCATGCCTGGCACTGTGCTCATCGCTGGAGCGAGCGGACTGGTCGGCGCAGCTGCCGTCGACGCGTTTCTCGACGACGGTTGGGACGTGCTCGCGGTGTCCCGCCGCAAGCCCGAGATCTTCAGCGACCGGGCGTTCACGCACCTGGCCGTCGACCTGCAGGACGAGGCGGCGTGTCGCGCGGCCTTCGGCTCGCTCGAGGGCGTCAGCCACGTGGTCTACACGGCGGTCTACGAGAAGCCGGGCCTGGTTCCGGGCTGGTCGGAGCGCGACCAGATGCAGACCAACCTCGCGATGCTGAAGAACCTGCTGGAGCCGCTGTCCGCCGACCGCGCCCTGGAGCACGTCAGCCTGCTGCAGGGCACCAAGGCCTACGGCATCCACCTGCACCCGATGCGGGTGCCGGGCCGCGAGCGGCACCCCCGTGACGAGCACGAGAACTTCTACTGGCTCCAGGAGGACTACCTCACCGCGGTGGCGGCCGAGCGGGGCCTGCGCTGGACGATCTTCCGCCCCCAGCTCATCGTCGGCCCGAACTACGGCGTGGTGATGAACCTGCCGCCGATCGTCGGTGCCTACGCCGCGATCTGCAAGGAGGAGGGCCTGCCCTTCGGCTTCCCCGGCGGGGCGTCCTCGGCCTGGGAGGCCGTCGACACGCGGCTGGTGGCCCACGCGCTCCGCTGGGCGGCCACCACGCCGGAGGCCTCGGGCCAGCACTACAACCTCACCAACGGTGAGGTCTTCGAGTGGCGCGACATGTGGCCGGCCATCGCCGAGGCCCTGGGCGTCGAGCCGGCTCCGGACAGCCCCCTGCAGATGGCGGAGTTCCTCACGAGCAAGGCCGACGTCTGGGACCGCATCGTGGCCAAGCACGGGCTGCGTCCGCTGTCGATGGCCGAGCTGGTCGGCGAGTCCCACCATTACGCCGACTTCTGCATGGCCTACGGCGCCACCTCGCCGCCACCCCCCGCGTTCGTCAGCACCATCAAGATCAAGCAGGCCGGCTTCACGGAGACCTGGGACAGCGAGGAGTCCTTCGTGTACTGGTTGAGAGTGCTGCAGGACCGCAAGGTCCTCCCGCCCGCTCCCTGAGCGCGCGACCCCCGACCACCCGCACGCCGAAGGAAGAGGACGTCATGCCGTACGAGTTCACCGAGCAGGGCAAGACCATGCTCGCCGAGGTCACCAGCTTCATGGACGACCACATCTACCCCAACGAGGTCGAGTACCACGAGCAGGTGGCGCAGGTCGGGCCGACCGGCTACCCGCCGATCCTCGACAAGCTCAAGGCAGCCGCTCGCGAGCGCAACCTGTGGAACCTGTTCCTGCCGCACCTCGCGCCGGGCGCGCCGGGCACCAAGCTGTCCAACCTCGACTACGCCCCCGTGTCGGAGGAGCTCGGCAAGGTGGGCTTCGCCTCCGAGGTGCTGAACTCCTCGGCGCCGGACACCGGTAACATGGAGGTCTTCAACCTGTACGGGTCGGAGGCCGTCAAGCGCGACTGGCTGGCTCCGCTGCTGGAGGGTGAGATCCGCTCCGCCTTCTGCATGACCGAGCCGGACGTGGGCTCCTCGGACGCCAGCAACATCGGCCTGCGCATCGAGCGCCGCGGCGACGAGTACGTCCTCAACGGCAAGAAGTGGTTCAGCTCCGGCGCGCTCAACGACCGCTGCCAGGTCTTCATCGTCATGGGCAAGACCGACCCGACCGCGGCGGCCCACCGCCAGCAGTCGATGATCACGGTTCCGAAGCAGACGCCTGGCGTCTCCTTCGGCCGCAGCCCGCACGTGTTCGGCTACGAGGACCGCGGCGGCCACCCCGAGGTCGTCTTCGAGGACGTGCACGTGCCGGCGGACAACCTGCTCGGCGAGGAGGGCAGCGGCTTCGCCATCTCCCAGGCCCGGCTGGGCCCGGGCCGCATCCACCACTGCATGCGCGCCCTCGGCGTCGGCGAGCGCGCCCTCGACCTGATGGTCAAGCGGTCGCTCGAGCGCACCACCTTCGGGACCCTGGTCGCCCACAAGGGCGTCGTCCAGGACTGGATCGCCGAGTCGCGCATCGAGCTCGACATGGCGCGCGAGTACGTCCTGAAGACGGCCCACCTCATGGACACGATCGGCAACAAGGGCGCGGCGACCCAGATCTCCGGCATCAAGGTCGCCATCCCCAACATCGTGCTGAAGATCATCGACCGGGCGATCCAGGTGCACGGTGCCGCGGGCGTCTCGCAGTACACGCCGCTGGCCAACATGTACGCGCACATGCGCACGCTGCGCATCGCGGACGGCCCGGACGAGGTGCACAAGATGACCATCGCCCGCCGGGAGATCCGTCGTCAGGACTCGACGTTCTCCATCACGCCGCCGTTCGGCGACGGCGCGAGCGCGCCGCAGGTCTTCGCGCGTCCGTGACCCCAGGCTGAGGCCGGCGCCCGCTGCAGTGCAGCGGGCGCCGGCCTCAGCCCGTCCGGTCGGTGTGGCCGACCACATCCAGGGCGAACACCACGTAGTCGGCGGCGACCCGCTCGGGTGAGGCCGGCCCGCCGGGCACCCACCACTGCGGCAGGGCCGTGCACATCGTCACGACGGCCCGAGCTGCCTGGCGCGGCACGTCGGTGCGGAACACTCCGGCCCGGGCGCCCCGCACGACCTCCACGTCCACCAGGTGCTGCTGCGTCCGGCGCGCTGCGGTCAGCCCGGCACGCGCGGACGGCTGGAGGCTGCGGACCTCGCTCGCCCCGAGGAAGCCGATCTCTCGGCGGTGCGTGTGGAACAGGACCAGGCACTCGACCAGCAGCGTGAAGCGCTCGACCGGGTCGCGGCCCTCGGCCCTGGCCGCGGTGCTGCGCGCCAGCAGCTCCCGCACGCCGAGGTCGAGCAGGGCGACCAGGAGGTCGTGCTTGCTCGCGTGGTGGTGGTAGAGCCCGGGCACCGACAGCCCCGCGTGCCGGCCGACGTCGCGCATGGTGGCCCCGGCGTAGCCCCGCTCGACGAAGGCGGCCAGGGCACCGGCCAGCGCCGGCTCGAGTTCCAGCGGGCCGTAGCGGCGCCAGTCGCCCGCGGCCGGCGGGTGGTCCGCACCGGCGGCACCGGCCGGTCGGCCGATCGACCGCTCCGGCTGCACGAGCAGGCTGCCGACGGGGACGCCGAGCACGAAGGCGACCTCCGCCAGGCGGACGGCGGTCAGCCCGGTCCGGCCCGTCTCGACGGCGCTCAGCGTCGCCGCGCTGACGCCCAGCTCACCGGCGAGTCGTCGCAGGGTCAGTCCAGCGGCCACCCGGCTGGCCCGGACCCGGGTGCCGATGTCGCGCTGCAGTGCCGTAGGGGACGGGGGCTGCTCCATCGAGACCTCCGTTCGGTCTGCCTGAACGCGCACTGTACGGCGGAAGGACCTGGGCCGTGGGTGATCAGCCCGGCGGCCCTCAGGCTTCGAACGTTTGACATGACAGGATCGGCCCGGACAGACTGTCTCTCTGCGGCGAGAGCCCGAGCGCTCGCTCGGTGCTGGTCGCCCACTCCCAGGAGGAACCGTGACCTTGACTCGCGAGGCACCTGAAGCAGGTCCCCGGTGAGCGCCTACGACGACCGCCCCTGGCTGGGCCTGTATGGCGACCAGCCGGCCGACCTGCCGCTGGAGTTCGACGACGCGCTGGCCATGTTCCGGGCCGGCGTCGCCGCCGATCCGTCGGCCGTGGCCCTGCGCTACTTCGACGGCGTGATCACCCGCCAGGAGCTGGACGAGCTGAGCGACGCGCTGGCGAGCGGGCTGCTGGCCAACGGCTTCGTCGCGGGGGACCGGCTCGCCGTCTACCTGCAGAACGTGCCGCAGTTCGTCATCTCGATGGTGGCGACCTGGAAGGCCGGCGGGGTCATGGTGTCCATCAACCCCATGAGCCGCACCCGCGAGCTGTCGTACCTGCTCAAGGACTCGGGCGCGACCGTTCTGGTGGCGCTCGAGGCGCTCTACGACGAGGTCGGGCGCGACGTCGTGCCGAACACCGACGTGCGGCTGGTGCTCACCACCAGTGAGCTGGAGTTCCAGACCCGCAACGACGAGCGCCTCTTCAAGGGGATGACCCGGCAGCGCCACGAGGGAACGACCGACTTCAGCGAGCTCATCGCTCAGCACCGCGGCGAGGTCCCGCCGCCGGCACCGCTGGCCCTGGACGACGTCGCCTTCCTCACCTACACCTCCGGCACGACCGGGGTGCCCAAGGGCGCGATGAACACCCACCGCAACGTGGTCTTCACGGCGCAGTGCTATCGCGACTGGTGCCGGCTGACGCCGGACGGCTCGATCTTCGGCATCGCGCCGCTGTTCCACATCACCGGCCTGATCGGCCACGTCGCGGCCAGCCTGCTGGTGCCGATGCCGCTGGTGCTGGCCTACCGGTTCGAGCCCAACGTCGTCCTGGACGCGCTGGCCGAGCACCGGCCGACCTTCACCATCGGCGCCATCACGGCGTTCAGCGGGCTGCTCAACGCGCCGGGGTTCACCAAGGACCACTTCTCGTCGCTCACGTCCGTCTACTCCGGCGGGGCGGCCATCTCGCCGACGGCGGAGAAGGGCTTCCTGGAGGCCACCGGCCGCCAGGTCCACGTGGCGTACGGGCTGACCGAGACGACCTCCCCGATGACGCTGACGCCCTACGGCGCCGCGTCCCCCGTCGACCCGACCTCGGGCGCGCTGTCGGTGGGCGTGCCGGTGCCGAGCACCATCGTGCGCATTCTCGACGACGAGGGCAACGACCTGCCGCTGGGCGAGATCGGCGAGATCGTGGCCGAGGGGCCGCAGGTGGTGGCCGGCTACTGGCGCAAGCCGGAGGAGACGGCGGCCAGCCTGCCGGGCGGCGCCCTGCGCAGCGGCGACGTCGGCTTCATGAGCCCCGAGGGCTGGGTGTTCATCGTCGACCGCAAGAAGGACATGATCAACGCGTCCGGCTACAAGGTGTGGCCCCGCGAGGTCGAGGACGTGCTGGCCGAGCACCCGGCCGTGCGTGAGTCGGCGGTCGTGGGCGTGCCGGACGAGAAGCGGGGCGAGACGGTCAATGCGTTCGTCAGCCTCAAGCCGGGCGCGAGCGTCACCCCCGAGTAGCTGATCGCGCACTGCAAGTAGCGGATGGCCGCCTACAAGTACCCGCGCACTGTCGTCCTGCTCGACGATCTGCCGAATACGGTCACCGGCAAGATCCTGCGCCGCG
>JAOPWI010000347.1 GCA_025965755.1 Frankiales bacterium
CGGCACCGGGCGGGGCCACCGGGTCGCCGGTCACCAGGTCGGACGGCGCCACGCCGGCGCGCAGCGCCTCGGCGACGTCCTCGGGGCCGGGCAGCGCGGAGGAGGTCACCGGCCGCTCGCCTCGGGAGAGGCGGCCGCCGGGCCGTCGCCCGCCGGTGCCGCGCCGCCGTCGGGGTCGATGTCGGCCCCGGCCCGCTCCAGCTGCGCGGTCACGGACTCGATGAGGTCGTTCCAGGCCTCCTCGAACTTCGCCAGCCCCTCCCGCTCGAGCGTGCCCACGACGTCGTCGTAGTCGATGCCGGCGTTCTGAAGCCGGTCGAGCACGCCCTGGGCGTCGGCGTACTCCCCGGTGACGGTGTCCCCACGGACCTTGCCGTGGTCGAAGACCGCCTGCAGCGTGGCCTCCGGCATCGTGTTGACGGTGCCCGGCGCGACCAGCTCGACGACGTAGAGCGTGTCGTCGTAGGACGGGTCCTTGACGCCGGTCGACGCCCAGAGCGGCCGCTGCGGCCGGGCGCCGGCCTGCTCGAGCGCCTGCCAGCGGTCGGAGGAGAAGACGTCCTCGTAGTGCTGGTAGGCCAGCCGGGCGTTGGCGACGGCGGCCAGGCCCCGCAGGTCGGAGTCCTTGCCCAGCCGCCGGTCGATCTCGGTGTCCACCCGGCTGACGAAGAACGACGCCACCGAGCCGATCGCGGACAGGTCGTGGCCGTTGTCGCGCGCCTGCTCCATGCCGGCGAGGAACGCCTCCATCACCGCGTCGTAGCGCTCCAGCGAGAAGATCAGCGTCACGTTGACGCTGATGCCCGCGGCCAGCACCTGCGTGATCGCCGGCAGCCCCTCCAGGGTGGCCGGGATCTTGATGAACAGGTTGGGCCGGTCGACCAGCCACCAGAGCGCCTTGGCCTCGGCGACCGTGCGCGCGGTGTCGTGGCTGATCCGGGGGTCCACCTCGATGGACACCCGGCCGTCCACGCCGCCGGTGCGCTCGGCCACCGGCGCCAGCACGTCGCAGGCCCAGCGGACGTCGTACGTCGTGAGGGCGCGCACCGCCTCCCCGACGTCGGTGCCGCGCAGGGCCAGGTCGCGGACCTGCTCGTCATAGGCGGCGCCGTCGGACAGCGCCTTTTGGAAGATCGACGGGTTGGTCGTCACACCCACGACGGAGCGGGTCTCGACCAGCTCGGCGAGGTTGCCGGTGCGCAGGCGCTCGCGGGACAGGTCGTCGAGCCAGACCGCCACTCCGGCGGCGGACAGGTCGGCAAGGGCGTCGGTCACGGTGGGGCTCCTCGAGATCAGGGTCGGGCCGGGCTAGTTGCCGCTGGTGGTCCTGCCCAGCCTGGACAGGGAGGACCGTGCTGCGGCGACGACGCGCTCGGCGGTCAGGCCGAACTGCTCGTAGAGCACGCTGTAGGGCGCCGAGGCGCCGAAGTGCTCGAGCGCCACGCACTCGCCGTAGCCGCCGACCCACTCGTGCCAGCCCTGCGAGACGGCCGCCTCGACGGACACGCGGGCCTGCACGTCCGGCGGCAGGACGGTGCGCTGGTAGGCCTCGTCCTGCTCGCGGAACCACTCGACGCACGGAACGCTCACGACCCGGGTCGGGATGCCCTCGGCCTCGAGCGCCTCCTGGGCGGCGACGCAGATCTGCACCTCGGAGCCGGTGCCCAGGAGCAGCACCTTCGGCTGGCCGTCGGACGCGTCGCGCAGGACGTACGCCCCGCGCGCGGTGCCCTCGGCGCTGTTGAACACGGTGCGGTCGAAGACCGGCAGGTTCTGCCGCGACAGGGCGAGCCCGGCCGGCCGGTCGGTGTGCTCCAGCACGGTGCGCCAGGCGACGGCGGTCTCGTTGGCGTCGGCCGGCCGGACGACGTCCAGGCCGGGAACGGCGCGCAGCGAGGCCAGGTGCTCGATCGGCTGGTGGGTCGGGCCGTCCTCACCCAGGCCGATCGAGTCGTGGGTCCAGACGTAGGTGACCGGCAGCTTCATCAGCGCGGACAGGCGGACCGCGCCGCGCATGTAGTCGCTGAAGACCAGGAAGGTGCCGCCGTAGACCCGGGTGCCGCCGTGCAGGGCGATGCCGTTCATGACGGCGCCCATCGCGTGCTCGCGGATGCCGAAGTGCAGGGTGCGGCCGTAGGGGTTGGCGCCCGGCAGCGGGTTGCCCGCCGGCAGGAAGCTGTCCTCGCCGTCCATGCTGGTGTTGTTGCTGCCGGCCAGGTCCGCGCTGCCGCCCCAGAGCTCGGGCAGCAGCGGCCCCAGCGCGTTCAGGACCTTGCCGCTGGCGACGCGGGTGGCCATGCCCTTGGCGTCGGCCTCGAACACCGGCAGGGCGTCGACCCAGCCCGACGGGAGCCGGCGGGTGCTCAGGCGGTCGTGCAGCGCCTTGCGCTCGGGGTGCGCGGCGGCCCAGGCGTCGTACCGCTCCTGCCAGGCGGCACGCAGCGCGCGGCCGCGGGCGACGACGCCACGGGCGTGCTCGACGACCTCCTGCGGGGCGTGGAAGCTGGTGTCCACCGGGAAGCCGATGGCCTGCTTGGTGAGCCGGACCTCGTCGGCGCCCAGGGCCGCGCCGTGCGCCTTGCCGGTGTTCTGCAGGTTGGGCGCCGGAAAGCCGATGATCGTCCGCATCGAGATGAACGACGGCCGGTCGCGCTCCTCGCGGGCCGCGACGAGCGCGGCGTGCAGCTCGCGGACGTTCTCGCCGTCCTCGACGCGCTGCACGTGCCAGCCGTAGGACTCGTAGCGCTGGAGCACGTCCTCGCTGAACGCCGTCGCGGTGTCGCCCTCGATGGAGATGTGGTTGTCGTCGTAGAGGACGACCAGGTTGCCCAGGCGCTGGTGCCCCGCCAGGCTGCTGGCCTCGGCGCTGACGCCCTCCTGGAGGTCGCCGTCGGAGGCGACGCACCAGATGGTGTGGTCGAAGACCGACTCGCCCGGGGCGGCGTCGGGGTCCAGCAGGCCGCGCTCGCGGCGGGCCGCCATCGCCATGCCGACGGCGTTGCCGACGCCCTGGCCGAGCGGCCCGGTGGTGACCTCGACGCCGGGCGTGTGGCCCTGCTCCGGGTGGCCGGGGGTGAGCGAGCCCCACTGGCGCAGGTGGGCCAGGTCCTCGACGGTCAGCCCGTAGCCCGAGAGGTAGAGCTGGACGTAGAGGGTCAGGCTGGTGTGACCGCAGGACAGCACGAAGCGGTCGCGGCCGGTCCAGTTGGGGTCGCTCGGGTCGTGGCGGAGCAGGCGCTGGTAGAGCAGGTACGCCGCCGGCGCCAGGCTCATCGCCGTGCCAGGGTGGCCGGAGCCGGCCGACTCGACCGCGTCCATGGCGAGCGCGCGGGAGACGTCGACCGCCTGGTCGTCGAGCCTGGTCCACTCGAGGGTGTTGTCGAGCGTGCTGTCCTGGGTCACCGTGCGTCCGTTCTGTCTGGAGCGTCTCGCGGGGGCGCGATCTGGCGGCCAACCCTAGGCCCGGCGTCCCCGCGCTCGACCGGCCGAACCTCCTGCGAGCCCGGGCGCTCTGCCGCGAACCGCCCCGGCAGGTCGGACCGGGGGGCGGCCGGTAGAGTTCGCGCCGTGACGACGCTCGCCGATCCGCCTGCTGTCGCGCCTGCAGGCCCGGTCGGCGTCCCGTCCCGGACCGCTCGCGCGCGGGCATCCGTCGGTGCCTACGTGGCCCTCACCAAACCGCGCATCATCGAGCTGCTGCTGGTCACCACGGTTCCCACGATGGTGCTGGCCGCCCGCGGCCTGCCCTCGCTCGGTCTCGTCGTGGCCACCCTGGTCGGCGGCAGCCTCGCGGCGGGCAGCGCCAACGCGCTCAACTGCTGGTACGACCGAGACATCGACAGCATCATGGACCGCACCAAGAAGCGGACTCTGGTGCGGCACGAGGTGCGCCCCGGCCGGGCGCTCGCCTTCGGCCTGCTGCTCGGCCTGGTCGCCACCGTCCAGCTCGCGGTCACCACCAACCTGCTGTCCGCCGCCATGGCGGTGTTCGCCATCGCGTTCTACGTCGTCGTCTACACGATGTGGCTCAAGCGCCGGACCTCGCAGAACATCGTGTGGGGCGGCGCCGCCGGCTGCATGCCGGTGCTGATCGGCTGGTCGGCGGTCACCAACACGGTCTCCTGGGAGGCCGTGGTCCTGTTCGCGGTGATCTTCCTGTGGACGCCGCCGCACTTCTGGGCGCTGGCCATGCGCTTCCGCGAGGACTACGCCGCAGCCCGGGTGCCGATGCTCCCCGTCGTCGCGTCCCCGGCGGTCGTCGCGTCGCGGATCGTGGCGTACTCCTACGCCATGGTCGCCGTCTCGCTGCTGCTCTGCGCGCCGCTCGGGCCGTCCGGGCTCCTGTACGCCGCGAGCGCCGTCGTGCTCGGCGTGGTCTTCCTGCGCGAGGCGCACCTGCTGCTCGCCCGGGTGCGGGCCGGTGGCGACGCGTCGCCGATGCGCCTGTTCCACTGGTCGATCACCTATCTGGCGCTGCTGTTCCTCGCGGTGGCGGTCGACCAGCTCGTCTGACGCCGGCGTCGCGGGGGACCGGCTCCCGCCGGCAGCCGCCGCGCGGGGCCGGCGGGCCCGGCTCTTGTCCCGGGACCACCGCCGCTGTGCCGCGGCCACCGGGGTGACCGGAGAGACCGAGGCCACCGTTCAGCGCGTGGCGACCGGGGCAGCGTGGCGACCGGGGCCACCGGGGCCACCGGGGTAACCGACCCCGCGCCACCGGGGCAACCCCCGCCGGGGCAGCCCTGACGCGACGCGCGCTCGCCTGCCGGGAAACGCCGGGGGAGCGGGTCAGACCGGCTGGGCGGCCCGGGCCTGCGCCGGCACGGCGAGGACCTGAGCGGCCAGCGGCCCGCGGTCGCGGACGGCCAGCACGACCCGGACGGACGCGATGAGCGTCACGCAGGCGCCGGCCAGGTGGAGCCCGACGAGCAGCACCGGCAGGTCGGTGAAGTACAGATCGGAAGAGC
>JAOPWI010000357.1 GCA_025965755.1 Frankiales bacterium
GAGCCGGCAGACCTGCCGGACGACAGAGCTCAGGCGCCCGACGTGTCTGCGCACCTCGACGTGAAGCGCATGACGCTGCGCCGCGCCGGTACCTGCCACTGGTGCCAGGAGTCCATCCCGGCCGGCGCGGCTGGGGGCTGGCATGCCGCCACACGGACCACCTGGTGTGCTCAGTGCGCGGCTGCACCGCAGGTTCATCCCCGACAGATCCCGGCCACAACGGACGGGCAGCCGACGGCGCCAGCCGCCGAGGCCGCCGTCGGTGCCGCATCGCCTCTCGTGGCGCAGCGGCTGTCGGCAGCACAGCGACACCCAATGTCCCAAGATCCCGCCTTGGACGACGCCAACTGTCAGCCGTCAGGACGTGTAGAGAGCCATCTCCAGCGCGTCGGGGCTGGTGCCTGCTTGCCGGGCGAGGTCAGCGGCGAGGTTCAGGTAGCGGCTGGAGTCGGCGCTGGACCAGCCGGTGCCGCGTAGCGGCATGCCGTGGTGGTTCGTGAGCGCGCGAGCGACGTACCGGTCGAGGACGAGGAGCAGCGGCTCTACCGTCAGAAGGACCTCGCGCAGCAGCCGCTGCCGGGAGAGCTCACCCTCCACTAAACCGGGGACGCTCCAGGTAGGCGAGCCGGGCACGGCAGACCGCAGCGTCCCGGCCTGCTCGCCAGAAGGTGGCGAGACCGCGGATCGCCGCCCTCCTACGCGCCCGGCGGGGGCAGGTCCATCGACGGCACGATCACCTCGGGAGCGGTGAACCGAGCCGGCCACCGGGGCGCGAAGTTCTCGGCCATCGCCCGTCCGGTCTCGGTGTGCTGGCCGGAGTCGTGCAGTGGCGGCCAGCCGTGCGCGACGCGGACGGCCTCGGCAGCGCACGAGATCTTCGTGCCGACCTTGCGGCGGCGCCAGTCGCCGGCCGGGTCGTTCGGGCCGGAGACGTAGAGCTGGTGCGCGACGCCGCTGCCCGGTAGCCACCGGAACCCGGCGACCCGGTGCGGCAGCTCGATTCCCTCGGCGACGGCCTGCTCCACGCCGGTGACGAGCCCGTCCCGGTCGGCGTCGTGGAAGGCGAAGATGTTCACCGCGGGGGGAAAGACGTCCGGCTCGCCCATGATCACGTAGCGCAACGGCGGGGAGCCCGGAAAGACCTGCAGGCCCAGCGACCCCGGGTCGATCCGGTCGACGCGGACATGCCCGGCGACGACGGTGCACGAGGCCAGCATTCCGCTCGTCGGGTCGTCGGCCGGTGCGTACGGAGCAGGCATGTCGACCACCGCCCCGTCAGGGTGGCGCCCGTCCACATGCGTGGCCACAAGGAACCGCGGCGACCCGTCAGGGGCGGACGGCAGCGTCGTTGTCGACGCCCACAAGGCGCTGTCGGTCATGCCGTGATCATGCATGTTCGGAGCGGCAGACGGGGGTGTCCGTACGCACCCATGCGTACGGACACCCCCGTCTGACCGCCGTCGAACTAGCGGATGGTGGCCTGGCGGACGTCCGAGGACCCCGTCTTGGTCACCAGGCCGCCGCCGACCTCAGCGTGGAAGGAGAACGTGCCGGTGCCGCTGAACGTGCGGTCGTACACGTACCTGCCGTCAGCGTTGGTCAGGGCGCGGCCGACGAGGACCCGGCCGCCGTTCGGGGCGCTGCGGAAGATCGAGACCGGCTGGCCGATGACCGCCGGGAAGACCTTGCCGGTGAAGCGCAGGGCGCTCGCGGCGGTGCGGGTGGGCGTCATGGACACGGCCTGCTCGACCTCGACCACCACCGAGGCCGACTTGATGCCGTCGATCTCGGTGTACATGCGGGTGTTGCCGACCGGCGCGACGGAGAAGGAGTACGTCCCGTCGGCGCCGACGACCTCCGACCGCACCACGGTGTAGGTCGTCGACGGGCGGGTGTAGGCGAACAGCTGTACGACGGTGCCGGGCGCGGCGACGCCGGTCACGGCGGCCCGCTCACCGGCGACGATCCGCCGGTCCTCCGCCGGCACGACCGGGGCGGGGAGCGCGGGCAGCGGCGCGCCCTCGGTCGGAGCAGGGCCGGCGGTGTTGGACGGTGTCGGCGTGCTCGGGACCGCAGAGGGGCTGGCAGAGGCCGACGGCGTCGGCGACGGCGACGGCGCAGACGGGCTGGCGCTCGGTGTCGCCGAGACCCAGGGCGACGGGGAGGGCGAGGAGACCCTCGGCCCGTCCTGACCGTCCCGGCCGTCCTGACCGTCCCGGCCGTCCTGAGCGTCCCGGATCGGCGCCGAACCGGCGGTGTTCGGGACGCGGTCCAGCGTGACGGTCACGGTGACCCGGGCGGTGGCCTGGTGCCCGCTGGAGTCGCGGACGCTGTAGGAGAACGAGTCGGTGGCGGCGTAACCCTTCGCCGCCTGGTAGACGATGCTGCCGTCCCCGGTCACGTGAGCCTTGCCGTGCTCCGGCTCGGAGCCCAGGGCGACGCTGTGCGCGAGGATGTCGCCGCCGTCATTGGCCAGGACGGGGATCGTCACCTCGTCGCCGGACCTGACGGTGGCGGTGTCGTCGACGGGAGCCGGCAGGGCTCCGGTGACCTCGACGACGACGAAGCTGCCCTTCATGTTGCCGTTCTCATCACGCAGGAAGTAGTTGAACTGGTCCTGGCCGACGAAGCCGGCACTGGGGACATAGCGGATCTTCCCGTCCACCACGCTCGCAGTGCCGTGCTGGGGCAGGCCGTCGTCGTTGCTGATCCTGGCGCGGGAGACCCCGGTGGACAGCGAAGCGCTGTCGGCGTTGCCCACCTCGAGCTGCCAGCTCTGGCGGTCGCCCTTGTCGTTGGCGAAGACGTCGATGAGCAGCGGCGTGTCGCGAGGGGTGGTGAGCCACTCGGGATTGGACGCGTAGTCGACGGAGACGTAGACGTCGGCGGCGACGGACTGCCCGTGGGAGTCCGTGGCGGTGTAGCTGAACACGTCGTCGCCGCTGTAACCGTTCCTGGGGACGTAGGTGAACTGCCCGGGCGCGGTCAACGTGGCCGTGCCGTGGCGTGGCTCGGACCCGAGGACGACGGTGCTGCCGGCGATGCCGGAGCCGCTGTCGTTCTCGAGGACGTCGATGACGACCGGGTCCCCGGCGTCGGTGTTGACGTAATCGTTCTGGATGGCCGGCAGGATCGTCACGGTCGCGGTCGCGCCAAACGGCCGGCCGGCCGTGTCGATGGCCGTATAGGCGAACGTGTCGACACCGGAGAACCCGGGGACCGGGCTGTAGCGCGGAACGTTCTTGGCGTTGCCGAAGAGCGGAACGTCGACCGTGCCGTGGACTGCCGGGTGGCTGATCGCCAGCGTCTGTCCCGACATGATGCTGGCGAAGTCGTTGTGGAGCACGTGCACGTTGACGGTCTGGTTGCTGACCGTCCGCGACGTGTCGTCGACGCCGACCGCCCTGACGTCGATGCTCACCGTGCCCACGGCCGTGGTGTTGCCGTCGCTGACGGTGTAGGTGAAGGAATCCGGCCCGGAGGTTCTCACCGAGGGCGTGTACCTGAGGACGTTGCCGTCGGTCGCCACGAGCGTGCCCTTGCTCGGCGCGCCGTAGGAGTACAGGAACAGATCGTTCAGCTCGACGTCGGTGTCATTGGCCGTCGGGGTGATCGAGACGGACCCGCCGCCGTCGACCGATACGCTGTCGTTGACGGCGATCGGCGGGGTGTTCACCCCGATGGCCAGCGCCGGCGGCGCGGTGAGCGCGACGACTCCCGGGACCACCAGGGCGGTCGCCAGGATGGCGGCCACCGACCTACGGGTCGAGTCTGTCTTTGGGCAGGAGCGTGACACAGAGGTTCCTTCGGCTTGGGGACGGTCTCGGGCACAGCAGCGCTGAGGACGACGAGCTCCCCGCGTCCCGATCTTGTTCGGACGCTCCACCGATGTTGGCGATGGCCCGAAGTGATCACTTCCGGCCGCCGGCGCGCCGCAGCTTCGCACGGCACCACAGGGCCACCGGGGACCGCCCTGACCTGCCCCTTTTGTCATCCGCAGCCGGGAAAAAACCCCCGCGATGCGGGCGAACCGTTGTCACTCTCCGTCACCAAACCTGCCGGCATGTCCCGGTTTCCGCACCACCGGCACATGCCGACGCCCCGGCCCACCAGCAGGTGGACCGGGGCGTCAGGGGAGGAACGAGCTACTTCACGTCGTACCGGTCGAGCATCATGACCTTGTCCCACGCGTCGACGAAGTCCTTGACGAACTTCTCGCTCGCGTCGGCCGCCGAGTAGACCTCGACGATGCCGCGCAGGATCGAGTTGGACCCGAAGACCAGGTCGGCGGCGGTGGCCGTGCGCACGACGTTGCCGGCCGCGTCCACGCCCTCGTACACGCCGTCCTCGGAGGCCGAGGTGCGCCACGAGATGCTCAGGTCCAGAAGCTCGGTGAAGAAGTCCTGCGACAGCACGCCGACGTTGTCGGTGAACAGGCCGTGCTGAACGCCGCCGGTGTTGGCGCCGAGCACCCGCAGGCCGCCGACCAGCACGACCAGCTCCTTGGCGGTCATCTCGAGCATGTACGCCCGGTCGATGAGCAGCTGCTCGGGCGAGAGCTTCGCGCCGGGCTTAACCCAGTTGCGGAACCCGTCCGCACGGGGCTCCAGCCACGCGAAGGTGTCGACGTCGGTCTGCTCCTGCGAGGCGTCCGTACGGCCCGGCGTGAAGGGCACGGTGATGTCGACACCGGCATCCACAGCGGCCTTCTCGACGCCGGCGCAGCCGGCCAGCACGATGAGGTCGGCGAGCGAGATCGGCTTGCCGAAGGACTCCCGCACCTGCTCGAGCTTGGCGATGACCTCGGCCGTGCCGGCGTTGACCGCCCACGAGGCCTGCGGCTCCAGGCGCAGGCGCGCGCCGTTGGCGCCACCGCGCTTGTCGGTCGTGCGGTAGGACGCGGCTGCCGACCAGGCGGTGTGCACGAGCTGCGACACCGACAGGCCGGACGCGAGGACGAGGCGCTTGAGCTCGACCACGTCGGACTCGGAGACGAGCGGGTGGTCGACGGCGGGAACGGGGTCCTGCCAGGTCTGCACCTCAGCCGGCACCCACGGCCCGACGTAGCGCGACAGCGGCCCGAGGTCGCGGTGCAGGAGCTTGAACCAGGCCTTGGCGTACGCCGCCGAGAACTCCTCGGGGTTGTCGCGGAAACGCTCGGCGATCGCGCGGAACTCCGGGTCCCGAGCGAGCGCCATGTCGGCGGTCGACATCATCGGGCGGTGCATGACGCCGGGACGGTGCGCGTCCGGCACGGTCGCCGAGGCCGGGTCGGTCGGCTGCCACTGCTTGGCGCCGGCGGGGGACTCGATGAGCTCCCACTCCCAGCCCAGCAGCGTGTCCCAGAAGCTGTTGTCCCACTGCGTCGGCGTGGGCGTCCACGCGCCCTCCAGGCCGGACGTGATGGTGTCCTCGGCCTTGCCCTTGCCGAACTCGTTCTTCCAGCCGAGGCCGCGCGCGTGCACCGGGCAGCCCTCCGGCTCGGGACCGACCAGCGACGGGTCGCCGGCGCCGTGGGTCTTGCCGAAGGTGTGGCCGCCGGCGATGAGCGCGACGGTCTCCTCGGAGTTCATCGACATGCGGCTGAAGGTCACGCGGATGTCGTGCGCCGAGGCCAGCGGGTCCGGGACGCCCTTGGGGCCCTCGGGGTTGACGTAGATCAGCCCCATGGTGACGTTGGCCAGCTCGCCCTCGTCGAGGTCCAGCGGGTTGTCGCCGCTGTAGCGCTCGTCGCCCAGCCAGGTGTCCTCGGGACCCCAGAAGACCTCCTCCGGCTGCCAGACGTCCTCGCGACCGAAGGCGAAGCCGAGGGTCTGGAAGCCCATGTCCTCGTGCGCGACGTTGCCAGCGAGGACCAAAAGGTCCGCCCAGGACAGCGCGCGGCCGTACTTCTGCTTCACCGGCAGCAGCAGGCGGCGGGCCTTGTCCAGGTTGGCGTTGTCCGGCCAGCTGTTGAGCGGAGCGAAGCGCTGCTCGCCGGCGCCGGCGCCACCGCGGCCGTCCGCGACGCGGTACGTGCCGGACGCGTGCCAGGACATGCGGATGAACAGCGGGCCGTAGTGGCCATAGTCCGCCGGCCACCAGTCCTGCGAGGTGCGCATGAGCGAGATGAGGTCGGCCTTGACCGCCTCGAAGTCCAGCCCCTGCACGGCCTTCTTGTAGTCGAAGTCCTCACCGAGCGGGTCCGACCTCGGGTCCGTCCGGTTCAGCACCTGCAGGTCGACCTGGTTGGGCCACCAGTCGCGGTTGGTGCGCGGCCGCTGGTCGGTGTGCGGGGTCGGCCCGGCAATGGCCGGGTTCTCGCTCTCGCTGGCGCTGGCCGTGGTGTCGGTGCCCTGCGGACTGGCGCTGGTGTCCCTGGGCTTCGGGTCGGTCTCGGTCACGTCGTGCCTCTCTGCTGTGGTGCGGTCGGGTCAGGCTGACTCATGGCAGTGCAAACAGGGCAGCGGCCCCAGTAGACGACTTCGGCCTCGTCGATCTCGTAGCCCGCGTCGTTGGACGCGGTGAGGCAGGGCACCTCGCCGACGGCGCAGTCGACGTCGGCGATCGCGCCGCAGGACCGGCAGACGACGTGGTGGTGGTTGTCGTTGACCCGGGCCTCGTAGCGCGCGACCGATCCCGGAGGCTCGATGCGGCGCACCAGGCCGGCGGTGGTCAGCGCCCGCAGCACGTCGTAGACCGCCTGGTGGGACACCGCGCCCAGGCGCTGCCGGACCACGCCGGTGAGCGAGTCGGTGTCGGCGTGCGGGTGCTGGTGCACCGCCTCGAGCACCGCGATCCGGGGGCGCGTCACCCGCAGCGCAGCCTCGCGCAGCAGGCGCTCGGTCTCGGGGCTGCTGGGCACGGCGCGAGTGTGGCGCACTTCCTGGAATCGTTCAAGTCCAGGGGGGGCCTGTCGTGCCGCGGTCGCGGGTGGCCGCCGCGTGCCAGGGGTGGCGGGCGAGCTGCCGGGGCAGGGGCGCAGCGTGGCCGGCGACAACACACACCCCGCGGGGGGACGCCGTGGTGGCCTGACCGAGAGCTGGACCACGGTGGGCGGCCGCCCGGTCCGCTCGCTGGCCGCCGGGCAGCGCCGGGCCGGGGTGCCGCCGTTGGTGGTCGTTCCCGGGCTGGGCGCGCTGGGCTACCTGCTGCCGACGGTACGGGCGTGCGCCGGGTGGACCGAGGTGCACCTGCTCGACCTGCCGGGGTTCGGCCATCCCGTGACGGCGCAGGAGCCGGCTGACCTGGCGTCGATGGCCACGGTGACCGCCGGCTGGCTGGAGCAGCGGCGGTCGCCGGTGCAGCTGTTCGGCCACTCGACCGGGGCGCAGGCGGCCCTGCGCGCCGCGCTGCTGGCGCCCGGCCGGGTGGCGCACCTGGCGCTGGGCGGAGCGACCTTCGCCCCGGAGCAGCGCAGCCTCCCGCCGCTGCTGGCCGCCCTCGCCCGGACGCTGCCGCACGAGCGGCCGGCCGAGCTGCCGGCAGTGCTGCCGTACTACCTGCGCGGTCTGCGCGGCGGGCTCGGGCAGCTGCTGCGGAGCGCGCTGGCCGACCGGCCCGAGGATCTGGTCGGCCAGGTCGCCTGCCCGCTGACGATCCTGCGCGGCGAGCACGACCACCTGTGCCCGCGGCCGTGGGCGCAGCGGCTGCGGACCCGGGGCCGGCTGCTCGAGCTGCCCGGCGGGCACAACTTCCTCTGGCGCTTTCCGGACGTGGCGTCGGGGGCGCTCAGGACAGGAGGCTGACGACGGCCGCCAGCCCCAGCACCGCCGTCGCACCACGCAGCACCGGCACGGGCACGCGCCGGGCCGCCCGCCCGCCGGCGTAGCCGCCCACCAGGCTGGCCACCGCAAGGACCCCGGCGGCGCCCCACGCGACCGGCGCGAGCACCGCGAACAGCCCTGCGGCCAGCAGGTTGATGACGAACGACAGCGACGTCTTCACCGCGTTGGCCAGCCCGTACTCCGCCCGCGAGGCGACCCCCAGCACCGCGAGGAGCAGCACGCCGAGGGCGGCCCCGAAGTACGCGCCGTAGACCGCGGCGAAGAACACCGCGCCGAGCAGCAGCTGCGGCGAGTCGTGCAGGTCGCGCGCCCGCAGCGCCCGCAGCACCGGACCCTGCGCCAGGAGCAGCGCCAGCGAGGCCAGCACGAGAAAGGGCGCGAGGTCGCTGAACAGGTCCTCGCCGGCGGCCAGCAGCAGCGCGACGCCGGCCAGCGCGCCGAGCGCGGCCGACCCGACGAGCGCGCGC
>JAOPWI010000359.1 GCA_025965755.1 Frankiales bacterium
CTCCGCCCGGCGCGCAGCCGCCGCCGCTGTGGGGGAGCGAGGAGCACCTGACGGCGTTGTTCGGCGGCCGGGTCGACTTCTCCACCCTGCGGCGGGAAACCCTGGAGATCACCGCCTTCGAGGACCCCCACGACTACGCACGGCACTTCACGGCCTACTACGGGCCGACGATCGCCGTCCGGGCGAACGCCGTCCGCGAGGGCCGCGAGGCGGAGTTCGACGAGGCCCTGTACCGCTTCTGCGACGAGTGGAACCGCGGCACCGCGGACGGTGCCCGGTTCGAGAAGGAGTACCTGATCGCCGTCGGCACCCGGCAGTGAGTCGGGGGTGTCCCGGAAGGCACCGTGACTGAGGCACGAGTGGGACCCTCGGCCCATGCCGCCGCTCGGGGCCGAGGGGCTCCTCACGGGCCGATCCGCGCTGGAACGCGCGGACTGGCCCGCCGCCCGCTCGGCGTTCACGGCCGTCCTCGAGGAATCACCTGTCCTCGGGTGCTCGGCGGAGGCCCGGGACGGCCTGGCCCTGGCGCTGTGGTTCCTCGGCGACGTGACGGAGGCTGTCGCGCTTCGGGAGCGCGCGTTCGACGACTACGTGCGCCTCGGTCGCTGCGACGACGCGGTGCGCGCGGCGGTCTGGGTGTCCCATCAGCACATGATCGGCGGACGTCCCTCCGCGGCGCGTGGCTGGCTGGCCCGCTCGGAGCGGGCGCTGGAAGGTGTGGCGGCGTGCGCCGGGCACGGCTGGCTGGCGGTCGAGCGTGCCCGCCAGTCGCCGTCGGTGCAGGAACAGATCACGCACGCCACCCGGGCCCTCGCGGTGGGACGGGCCATGGGCCAGAGCGACCTGGAGGTGCTCGCCGTCAGCGTGCTGGGGCGGGCCACGGTGGACGCCGGCCGGTGGGAGGAGGGCCTTCGGCTGCTCGAGGAGGCCATGGCGGCCGCGACGGCCGGCCGGGTACGGAACGTGCACACGCTCGCCGAGGCCTACTGCAACCTCATCATGGCCTGCAGCAGCGTGGGCGACTGGGAGCGCGCCACGGAGTGGTGCGGCCTCGTCGATGCCTTCGCCCGGCGCCATGCGACCGCGCCGCTGTTCGGTGCCTGCCGAACGGTGCACGCCGACGTCCTGGTGGCCAACGGACGCTGGGCGGAGGCGGAGGACGCCCTGCAGATCGCACTGGAGACCCATGCCAGGTTCGTTCCGCAGATGAGCGCGCCGGCGGTCGCGTCACTGGCCGAGCTGCGCATCCAGCAGGGACGGCTGCCGGAGGCCGAGGACCTGCTCGCCGGCCGCGAGGAGCATCCCGCCGCGCTGCGCGCGCTCGCGCTGCTGCGGATCGCCGACGGCCGCCCTCGCCAGGCCGTGGCGCTGCTCGAGCGCGGCCTTCGGGGCACGGGGGACAGCCCGGTGGCGGCATCGCTGCTGCTGGCGCCCCTGGTCGATGCGCGCCTCGCGCTGGGGAACGTGGCCGGGGCGCGCAGTGCCGCCGAGGAGCTCACGGCGCTCGCCTGCGCCTCGCGGATCCGGCTGCTGGCCGCCCGGGCCGACCTGGCCACGGCCCACGTCGCGCTCAGCGCCGACCGGGTCACGGACGCAGCGGAGGCCGCCCGGCGCGCGCTCGCTGCCTTCGGAGCGTTGCTCATGCCCCTCGAAGCCGGAACAGCTCGCCTCGCGCTCGCGCAGGCGGTCGCATCCGCGGAGCCGGACACGGCCCGCGACGAGGCGCGCGCCGCGTTGACGGCCTTCCGCGCGTTGGGGGCGTCCCGGGCGATGGACGCCGCCGCCGCTGTGCTGCGCGAGCTGGGTGAATCACATGGCCGCGGCCCGCGAACCGTGGGAGAGCTGACGGCGCGCGAGGACGAGGTGCTCGGACTGGTCGCACTGGGGATGTCGAACGCGGGGATCGCCCGCACGCTGGTCATCAGCGAGAAGACCGCCGGTCACCACGTCAGCCGCATCCTGACGAAACTGGGCGTGCGGAACCGGGCGGAGGCCGCGGCGTACGCGGTGCACTCCGAGTCCTCGCGACGGCCCGGCATCCCGGGCGCGCGGTCACCGCATGGTGGCGAGCGACGCGCGGGCTCGAATCCTCAGCCGCCTGGAAGGGTTCCGTGAGCGCGGAGTTCTCGCAGAACGCCGGCGCGCTCACTCGCCGACGGCTGACGGTGGCCCACGGTCGTGGCGCCAGCCAAGGCCCGCCGTGGCCGTGGAAGTCGTGCGGGTCGCCCTCGGTGTCCGAGGGGCGGCAACCGGACATGCGCATGAGCAGGGTGGCGCCGGTGCGTGCTGGCGCGGTCATGGGTGCGACCGCGCCAGCCGGGTCGTGCGCAGGGTGTGGTGGTGCTACGCGGCGACGAGCTCGCTGTCGGTGCTGTCGACGGCCGGGCTGTCGGCGGACTTCTTCAGCAGCACGGCGGCGAGGACTGCACCGACGGATGCGATGCCGGCGGCGCCGAGCAGAGCGGCGGAGAACCCGTCGGTGAGCTGAGCCGGGTTGCCGACCTGGTCGGCGCCGAACGCCACCGCGACCGCAGTCATCGCCGCCAAGCCCAGCGCGGACCCGATCTGGTAGCTGGTGTTGACGATCCCGGCGGCCAGGCCGCCCTCCTCGGGCGCCGCCGACGACAGCGCGGTGCCGAGGGAGGGGATGAAGGCCATCGCCATTCCGGCCGCCGTCACCAGCGACGCGGGCAGGACGTCGACGACGAAGCTGCCGTCGGCGTCGATGAACGACAGCCACACCAGACCAGCGGCCAGCGTCGCGAGACCGGAGACGATCATCGCGTTCGGGCCGAAGCGGGCGATGAGCCTCGGCGCAACCGCGACCATCCCGATCATGATCGTCACCGTCAGGGGCAGGAGCGCGGCGCCGGACGCGAACGCACTCAGGCCGAGGATCTGCTGCAGGTACAGGTTCACGAAGAAGAACATCGGGATCCAGGCGGCGCCGAGCAGCAGCTGCGCGATGTTCGCCGCGGCCAGGTTCGGCGCGCGGAAGATGCCCAGGCGCATCAGCGGCTGACGCAGCCTGGCCTGCAGTGCGACGAACACACCGAGGAGCGCGAGGCCGCCGAGACCGGCGAGCAGGGTGCTGCCGGAGGTCCAGCCGGCTCCTGGGGCACGGACGATCGCGAAGACGACGGCGCCCAGGCCGAGGGTCGCGGTGGTCGCACCGGCGACGTCGAGCGAGCCGCGACTGGTTCTACCGGCCGGCATGACCGAACGGGTCAGCAGCAGCACGGCGGCGGCGACCGGCAGGTTGATGAAGAACACCCACGGCCACGACGCGTATTCGGTGAGGACTCCGCCGAGGAACACGCCTGCGGTGCCGCCGGCAGGTGCGGCCGCGCCGTACAGGGCGAGTGCCTTCGGGAGCTCCCTGGTGCCGCCGAACACCTGGAACAGCAGCGCGAGCGCGGCCGGGGCGATGAGCGCTGAGCCGACGCCCTGGATCGCTCGGCCGGTCAGTTCGACGGCGACCCCGTTGGCCAGGCCGGCCACGATCGAGCCGACAGCGAGGATCGCCCAGCCGGTGGTGAAGATGCGGCGGGCGCCGAACAGGTCCGACAGCCGCCCGCCGAGCAGCAGCAGCCCGCCGAAGGCGACGACGTAGGCGTTGAAGATCCAGCTGAGGCCCTGCGGGTCGAAGCCGAGGTCGGCCTGGATGTCGGGCAAGGCGACGCCGATGATCGACGTATCCAAGATGACCATGAACTGGGCGGCGGCGATGAGCGCGAGCGCCGGCCAGCGCCGGCTGCTCGTCGGACTCGCCGCGGGTGCGGTGCTGGTCATGACGGTTCCTGTCTTCCGCGGAGGACAGCCGGCGGTGGCTGTCGAGACGCAGGGTCGTGAAACCCCCTGTCCTGCCGCTGTCCTCGCTCTGTCGAGCACGGGCGTTCGGCCGACAGGGACTCGACAGGAGGGCCGGGCAGCCACCGCTGGTCTGCGCGCTCGTGAACGCTGTCGCCGGCGCGATCGCATTCGCCGTTCAGTCCGGCGACGCTCGGGGATTCGCCCTGCCTGGCAGCTACGTCGACGCGCATACGGGATCGCGCTCCTCGCACCGGCGATCGCACGATCGCCACGGTGGCATGGGCAGTGGTGTGCGGCCTCCGCGCCGGCGTGCGGCCGGTCCTGTAGCGGAAGCGGGGCCTCGGCGTCGGCGGCCCCCGATGAGCCGCCGGACCACCCGCGATCCCGGGTCGCGTCGTGGACAGCGGACGGACAGCGCAGCGAGGCACCGTGGGTGACGTCAGAGGAACCCCCGCTGGACGAAGGTGAGCGCATGCCCGAGCTCAGGCTCTCGGTCGGCTCGATGCAGTGCAGGCACTGTGTGCGCGAGGTGACCGGCTGGCTCCGTGACGTCGTCGGCGTCGAGACCCTCACGGCCGACGCGACGACCGGGACGGTGGTTCTCGGCGGCACGATGAGCGTCGCCGACGTCCTGGCCGTGTTCGCCGGCTCCGACCACACCGCGCAGGTAGCCGACGCAGGGCCGGCTACTGTGACGTGAGCAGGGCGGACTCCGCCGAATCCATCGCGGCTCGAGGCGCACCGAGCCGCACGGCCGCAGCGGCTGCCTCGTCCACCTGAGCCAGAAGGTCGTCCAGCTCGGCCTGCTCGTGCGGCGGTGCCGGTCGCGCCGACGCCTGCCGGACCTCGGCGGCCTCGTTCAGCCGCCCCTGCGCCTCACCCCGCCGACCCACCGAGGCGGCCACGCGGGCCAGACCCTCCAGACCGGTCGCGAGCAAGGTCGGCTCGCTGCACTCCTGCCCGGCAGCGTGCACCTGCGTGTACCGCGCGGCGGAGTCGTCCAGCAGCCCGTCGCGCCAGTCGCACCAGGCGACACCGGCGAGTGCGTGCCCGCCCCACAGCGGGGTTCCCAGTCGGGTCAGGCCGCGCACCGCCTCCTCGAACAGCGGCCGGGCCGTCGCCGCATCCCCGTTGATCTGTGCGATCTGCCCCCGTCCCAGCCCGGCGAGGACGACACCTGCGGCGTCACCGACCTCCTCGGACGCAGCCGCGGCGCGGTCGAACGCGGCCGAGGCCGCCCCGCGCTCGCCGAGCGCGAGCAGCGCGACGCCGAGGTCGGACAGCGCCCACTGGGCGGTGTTGAACACCCCTGCCGAGCTCGCCACCTCGATGGCCTGCTCGAGAACGGGTACCGCCTCGGCGTACCGGCCGAACTCCTTCAGGCCCCAGCCCAGGTGGTAGAGCACAGCGGACAGGCCCCAGGCGTCATCGAGCCGGCGGAACGCCCCCGACGCGGCGCGTCCCATCGCCCGCGACCGCGGCTCGTCGCCTCGGCGGATGAAGTTCTGCAGGCGGACGAACGCGACGACCGCATGACCCCAGTCGTCGGCCGAGGCGGTGAACTGCTCCTCCGCCTCGGCGAGCAACTCTGCGAAGCGGCCGGGGTCCGAGCCGTTCAGCAGCTCGACTGCGAGCAGCACCTTCGACAGGGCAGCGCGATGGGCATCACCCTCGGCCTCGAACAGCCGCAGGCTCTCGAGCGCCGTCTCCGCACAGCGCGGGCTCGGATGCACCAGGCAGGCCCGTGGCCGCTCGACGATCGACACCGCCTGCAGCGCCCGGGCTCGTGCGTGCCGGCTCGCGCCGGGAGTGGCGATGAGCCCGGACAACACCTCCCGACCTTCGACGTGCCGGCCCAGGTGCCAGAACAGGGCGAGCGAGCCGGCCAGTCGTAGCCCGTCCTCGACCCGGCCCGGGTCGGCCGACAGCCACGCCAACGCTGCACGCAGGTTGGGGTGCTCGTTGCGCAGCCGCTGCAGGGCCGCCCGCTGCCCGTGACCGCGCAGGCTCTGCTCGGCCTGCTCAGCGAAGTGCCGGAAGAACCTCGCGTGCCGGGCCGCCGTGTCGTCGCGCTCCCCGGAGGCATCGAGCTCCTCGATCGCGTACTGCCGCAGCGTCTCGAGCATGCGGTACCGCGAGGGCGAGCCGGGCTCGGGCACGACCATCGACCGGTTGACCAGGTGGTCGAGGACGTCGAGCACCGCATCGGCGGGGAGGTCCTCGCCCGTGACGACGGCCTCGGCTGCCTCCATCGTCCAGCCACCGTGGAAGACGGCCAGGCGCCGGAACGCCTGCTGCTCAGGTCGTGACAGGAGCGCGTGACTCCATTCGACGGTGGCGCGCAGTGTCCGCTGCCGCGCGTCTGCGGTGCGCGGTCCGCTGGTGAGCAGGCCGAAGCGGTCACCCAGCCGGGCGGCCAGATCCGGCAGCGACAGCGACGACATGCGCGCCGCGGCGAGCTCGAGCGCGAGCGGCATCCCGTCGAGCTGCCGGCACACCTGCGCCAGCGCCCGCAGGTTCGGCTCCGACAGATCCAGGCTCGCGCGGACGGCCGACGCCCGCTCGACGAACAGCGCGGCGGCTGGGTACTGCAGGACCTGCTCGGCGAGTGTCCCCCGGGGCGGCACCGCGAGCGGCGCGACGCTGACCTGCACCTCGCCGGGAACGGCGAGGGCTTCCCGGCTGGTCGCCAGCACGGTGACCTGCGCGGCCACGCCGAGGATGGAGTCGACGAGCGTCGCGACGGCGTCGATGACGTGCTCGCAGTTGTCCAGCACGAGCAGCAGCCGCCGGTTCGCGACGTAGGCGAGCAGGCGGGCGCGCACCGCCGCGTTCGGGTCGGCCCCGTCGAGCGGCACGCCGAGCGCGTCCGCGACGGCCAGCGGCACATCGGTCGGGTTGCCCACCGCCGCGAGACGGGCCAGATGGACATGCTGCTCGAAGTGGTCGGCCAGTTGGTGCGCAGACGCCACGGCCAGTGATGTCTTGCCGGCGCCGCCGGGGCCGACCAGGGTGATGAGGCGCTGACGGGTGAGCGCGTCGTTCAGCTGGGCGAGCTCGTCGTCGCGTCCGATCAGCCGGAGCGTCGGAATCGGCAGGGTCCGCTTCGGTCCGGTGTGGGCTTCCTGGCCGACCGCCGGGGTCTGCGTTGCCGGCGCGGCCGGTCCGGCGTGGGCAGCGGCCACAGCAGCGGAACCGGGCCGTGCGGGCACGGCTGCGAGCGCGTCGTCCTGCTCGAGGATGCGTCGGTGCAGCGTGCGGAGCGCGGCGGAAGGCTGCAGCCCCAGCTCGTCGTCGAGGTGACGGCGGGTGCGGGCGAACACCTCGAGGGCGTCCGCCTGCCGCCCGGCGCGGTACAGGGCTGTCATCAGCAGGCCGGCGAGCGACTCCTGGCCGGGGTCCCTCGCGACGGTCGCCTCCAGGTCGGCGGCGACCTCCACGTGCCGGCCCGCCACCAGGGCCGCCTCGGCCTGCTCGGTCAGCGCAGCCTGGTGCAGCTGATTCAAGCGGGCGGCCTCGACGGTCGCCCAGCCCTCGTCGGCGAAGTCCGCGAGCGGATCATCACGCCACAGCGCCAGCGCCTCGTCGTACAGAGCCAGCGCGTCACCAGCAGCGGCGCTGCGTGCGGCGGCGCGCGCGGCCTGCACCAGGCTCACGAAGCGGTGCAGGTCGACGTGGTCCCGGTCGACGTGGGCGCGGTATCCGGATGCCTCACGAACGATGACGTCGACGCCGTGCGCGGCGAGCGCCCGACGCAGCTTCGACACCCGCAGCTGCAGGGCGTTCAGCGGATCGGCCGGCAGGGCGGACTCCGACCACAGCCGGTCGATGAGCGAGCTGGCGGCGACGGTCCTGCCAGGTGAGAGCAGCAGCAGGGCGAGCAAGCCGCGCTCTGCGGCCCCGGGCAACTTCGCGGGCTCGTCGTCGACGCGCAGCTGCATGGCGCCGAGCAGGCGGAACTCGACCTCGGTCACGGCGCACCCCCTACTGGGTGCCCGAAGTCTGCACCACGTGACCCCACCCGTACAGGAAACGGACCACCGCTGTCCGGACGCTGTCCACGGCCGTCGCGTCCGGCCGGCGGCGGACAGCGCGGCGACAGCCCCGGCCGCCACTGTGAGGTCCCCGGCCGGCACCCGGCCGGCACCAGGAGGAGTGGAAGCCATGAGCACCGAGACCTACACAGTCACCGTCACCGGGATGACGTGCGACCACTGCAGCCGCTCGGTCCACGCCGAGGTCAGCGCCGTCGGCGGTGTCACCGCCGTGGACGTCGACCTGGCCACCGGCATGGTCACCGTCAGCAGCGAGCAGCCCGTCAGCCCCGACAGGATCCGCGAGGCGGTCGAGGAGGCCGGTTACGCCCTCGCGTCCTGAATGTCGCGCTCCGGCGGAGCCCAGACCCCTGCTCCGCCGGAGCGCGGCCTTTGCCAGCACCCACCCCTCGGGCCACCCTCATCCGCCGGCCGCGGCACCCGTGGTGAGACGCATGACGAGCACCAGGCCGAGCCCAGCCGGCGCAACACCATCCGGACAGCGTCTGGACAGCGCCGCGAAGCAGCCTCACAACCGGACCATCCGCACCGCAGCGCGCCC
>JAOPWI010000362.1 GCA_025965755.1 Frankiales bacterium
GGCCATGGGCACGGCCGGCCGGCAGCGCGCCGTCCGGGACTTCGGGTGGGACGCCGTGGCGCGGCGCACGCTCGAGGTGTACCAGTCGGTACTGGCCTGACCGGACCAGATCTCACCGTTCCGCTCCAGAGGGGCGGGGTCGTGACCGACGCTTCGGGGCATGGTCCTCGTCGCACTGATCCTCGCCCTCGGGCTCGTCACCCTGGCTGTCCGGGTCCGCCCGGAGGGCGACGTGCTCCCCGAGGACGCGAGCCCGGCGCAGCGCGCCTGGCTGAGGGTGCGCACCTGGCGGGCCACCCGCGGCGCCAAGCCGCTGCTGCCCGAGGGGCACCGCCCTCCGGTCGGCCTGGGCCCGCTGAGCCCGAGCGAGCGCTTCCTGCGCGAGGAGTCGAGCCGCGGCCTGCGCGCCCTGCAGATCTGGCTGGTCGACCAGACCGCCTAGGACCCCGCCGGGCTCTGGAGGTCCACGACCACCGGCAGGTGGTCGCTGGCGTCGCTGCGCAGCCGCTGCGCCCGCGACGCCGACAGGTCCGGCGTGAGCAGCACCGCGTCGATCCTGCGCCGAGGACGGTCCGAGCGGAAGGTCGTGCCCGCGGGACGGCCCGCATCGACCAGGAGCGCCCGACGGGCCAGCGGCGCGACCTCCTCGTTGAGATCGCCCAGCACCACTCCGGGCCTGCGGACCAGCGCCCTGACCGCCTCCCACTGCGCGTCCCGGTCACCCGGCGGGCGGTGCTGCAGGTGCGTCACCAGGACCTGCAGCCCGTCCGCCCCCCGCTGCACGTCGGCCTCCAGGCAGACGCGCTGCTCCCCGTACGGCGCGTCGGTGCTGGACGGCAGCAGGTGCACCCGCGAGGACCGCACCGGCTCGCGGGTCAGCAGCGCCAGCCCGTACGCGCCGGTGCTGCTGGTCAGGGCCGGCGCGAAGACCACGCGGCGATCCAGCAGGGCGGCCAGGTCGGCGGCCATGTCGGCGTGCTGGCTGCGGGCCGAGTAGCGGACGTCGACTTCCTGCAGCCCCACCACGTCGGCGTCCAGCGGGCGCAGCACGTCGGCGATCCGCCCGAGGTCGTACCGGCCGTCCAGCCCGATCCCGGCGTGCAGGTTCCAGGTGACTACGCGCACGGGTCGGCGTCGGCGTCGTGCCGCACCAGCAGGTCGTGCAGCGCCGGGAACAGCCCCGGCCCGGCGGCCAGGGTCAGGTCGAAACCGGCCGGCCGGCCGCGCAGGCCCTCCACCCGGGCGCCGGCCTCCTGCGCGACCAGGCCGCCGGCCGACAGGTCCCACGGGTTGAGCCCCTGCTCGTAGTAGGCGTCGACCCGCCCGGCGGCCACCGCGCACAGGTCCAGCGAGGCGGCCCCGAGCCGGCGCACGTCGCGCACCACCGGCAGCAGGTCGGGCAGCACGGCGGCCTGCGCAGCGCGCCGGCGGGCGTCGTAGCCGAAGCCGGTCGCCACCATGGCCTGGGCGAGCTCGTCCCTCGCGCTGCACCGCAGCGGGCGGCCGTTCAGCACCGCGCCGCCGCCGCGCACCGCCTGCCAGAGCTCGTCCTTGCTCGGGTCGTGCACGACGCCGACCCCGGTGCGGCCGTCGACCTCGACCCCGACCGAGACGGCCCACTGCGGCAGGCCGTACAGATAGTTGGTGGTGCCGTCGATCGGGTCGAGCACCCAGCGCACGCCGCTGGTGCCGGCGATGCCGGCGCCCTCCTCGCCGAGGACGCCGTCGTGCGGGCGGGCCGCGAGGATGCCCGCGACCAGCAGCCGCTCCACCGCGCGGTCGGCCGCCGTCACGACGTCGGTGGGGCTGGACTTGGTGTCCTCCTGCTCGATCCCCTCGCGCATCGACAGGGCCAGCTGGCCCGCCTCGCGGGCCAGATCGGTGGCCAGGGACAGCAGCGCGTCGAGGTCGGTCACCGCGTCAGTCAACGGCACCCCGCCTGGCGGGGTGCTCCCGGGATGGAGTAGAACGACGTTCGGTTACCCGCCCGTACTGCCGATCTGGAGCCTGCCGTGGACCTGACCTTCAGCAAGGAGGACGAGGACTTCCGCAGGGAGTTCCGTTCCTGGCTGGACACCAACCTGCCCGCCGAGATGCGCACCGGCGCGTTCTGGGCGGACAAGACCGAGGACGAGTCGTTCTCGATCCGGCGCCAGTGGGAGGCCGACAAGGCCGCCGCCGGGTTCGCCGGGATCGTCTGGCCGACGGAGTACGGCGGACGCGGCGGCACGCCCACCATGAAGGCGATCTACGACCAGGAGATGATCCGGGCCAACGCCCCGACCACGGTCAACCCGCTGGGCCTGACCTTCCTGGCGCCGACCGTCATGTTCCTCGGCACCGAGGAGCAGAAGAAGACGATCATTCCTGAGCTGCTCCACAACAAGACGATCTGGTGCCAGGGCTTCTCCGAGCCGGGCGCGGGCTCCGACCTCGCCGCCCTGCAGATGAAGGCCGAGCGGCAGGGCGAGGAGTACGTCCTCAACGGCCAGAAGATCTGGACCACCAACGCCATGCACGGCGACAAGATCTTCACGATGGCCCGCACCGGCGCCCCCGAGGGCAGCAAGAAGCACGCCGGCATCTCGATGCTGCTCGTCGACATGCACCAGAAGGGCGTCGAGGCGCGCCCGCTCAAGCAGATGAGCGGCGCCAGCGAGTTCGGCGAGGTGTTCTTCACCGACGCGACCTGCCCGGTCACCGAGGTGCTCGGCGGCGAGGGCAACGGCTGGCAGACCGCCATGCTGCTGCTGTCGTTCGAGCGGGGCTCCTCCGCCATCAGCCAGTACACCGAGTTCCGCAAGATGTGGGACGAGGTCGCGGCCTACGCCCGCGAGACCAGCCGCGACGGCAAGGCGGCCGCCCAGGACCCCGTGCTGCGCCAGCAGCTGGCCAAGAGCCTGGTCGAGCTGGAGTGCCTGAAGTACCACTCGTGGCACGTGCTCACCCAGACCTCGCAGGGCAAGGACCTGGGCTTCGAGGCGTCCATGACCAAGCTGTTCTGGGCCAACACCTTCCGCGACCTCGGTGACGTCTACAGCGACATCGCGGGCCAGGAGTTCCAGCTCACGGCGGGCGCGCGCGGCGCGTCCCGTCAGGAGCTCACGAGCATGGCGCTGTGGTCGCGGTCCTGCACGATCTGGGGCGGCTCGAACGAGGTCCAGCGCACCGTCATCGCCGAGCGCGTGCTCGGCCTCCCCCGCTAGCAGAAGAGGTCCACCGATGCGCTTCGCGCTCACCGACGAGCAGCGGGACCTGCAGGACGCGGTCCGCTCCTACCTTCGCGACCGGTTCGGGCCGCAGCAGGTCCGAGAGGTCTACGAGGACCCGGCCGGCGACGCCGTGCCCGACAAGCTCTGGGCCTCGATCGGGGAGCAGGGCTGGCTGGCCCTGATGGTTCCCGAGCAGTACGAGGGCTTCGACGCCGGCCTGGTCGAGGCCTCCGTCATCGCCCGGGCCTTTGGCGCCGGCACCGTGCCCGGCCCCTGGCTCGGCACGGTGCTCGCCGCCGAGGCGCTGCGCCTGGGCGGGTCGCCCGAGCAGCAGGCCGCCTGGCTGCCCCGCCTCGCCAGCGGCGAGGCGAAGGGCGCCGTCGCCCTGATCGCGCCCGGCAACTCGCCCCGGCCGGCCTCCGCCGGCGCCGAGGCGGTGCAGGGTCGCCTGACCGGGACCCTGAACCTGGTCGAGTACGCCGCGGTCGCCGACGTGCTCGTCGTCGCCGCGGCGGACGGCCTCTACCTGGTCCAGCCCGGCGAGGGCGTCACGGTCCAGGCACTCGACGCGCTGGACCGCACCAGCCGCCTCACCACGGTCACCCTGACCGGGGCGGCCGGCGAGAAGCTGGCCGGCGCGACCCCCGAGGTGCACCAGCAGCTGCTCGACCGGGCTGCGGTGCTCGTGGCCAACGACCTGGTCGGCATCGCCCGCAAGGCGCTCACCGACACGGTGGAGTACGACAAGACCCGCGTGCAGTTCGGCCGTCCCGTCGGCTCGTTCCAGGCCATCAAGCACCACCTGGCCGACCTGGTCGTCCACGTGACGATGGCCGAGCACGCCGCGCTCTACGCGGCGTACGCCCTGGACAGCGGCGCGCAGGACGCGACCCTCGCGGTCTCCATCGCCAAGTCCAAGGCCGGCGACGTCGCCCGCCAGGCGACCAGCGACATGATCCAGTACCACGGCGGCATCGGCTTCACCTGGGAGCACGACGCGCACTTCTACTTCAAGCGCGCCAAGCGCCTGGAGTACGCCTACGGCGACGCCACCCAGCACCGCGAGCGGATCGCTGCGCTGCTCATCGACGCGGCTCCCGCCGAGGACAACTCCCTCGGCGGCGGGACCGCAGTGGGCGGCACCGGTGCCTCGCAGGGAACGGGCGTCGCGGCCGGCGTGGCGGTCTGATGTCCCGCACCGCTCTGATCACCGGCGGGGCATCGGGCTTCGGCGCCGAGGTCGCCCGCCAGCTCGTCCGGCGCGGCGACCAGGTCGTGCTGCTGGACGTGGACGCCCACGGCGGCCAGGCCGTGGCGGCCGAGCTGGGAGGTCACTTCCTGCACTGCGACGTCTCCGACCTCGACGGCGTCATGGCCGCCACCGCCCAGGCCGAGGAGCTGCTCGGCGGCATCGACCTGTTCTTCCTCAACGCCGGCATCTCGACCGGCTGCGGGCTGGGCGAGGACTTCGACCTGCTGGCGTACCGCCGGGCGATGGGCATCAACCTCGACGGCGTGGTCTTCGGCGTGCACGCCGCCCTGCCGGTGCTCCGCCGGCGCGGCGGCGGGTCGATCGTCGCCACGGCGTCGATGGCCGGGCTGACCGGCATCCCCTCCGACCCCGCCTACGGCGCGAACAAGCACGCCGTGGTGGGCCTGGTCCGCTCGCTCGGCCCGGCGCTGGCACCGCACGGCGTCACCGTCAACGCCTTCTGCCCCGGCTTCGCCGAGACGAAGATCATCTCGAGCATCAAGTCGACGCTGGAGGCGAGCGGCGTGCCGATCATCCCGGTCGACGCCGCCGGGCGCGCCGTGCTGCAGGCGTTCGACTCCCGCGAGACCGGCCAGGCGTTCCTGCTGCAGGCCGGCCGGGAGCCGATGATCTACAAGTTCCGCGGCATTCCGGGCCCGCTGTCCGAGTCCGGCGAGCAGGTCCGCCCGTCCGACCCGACCGGCGTCCCCACCGGCTGAGCGCTCGGCACCCCCCGGCGCCCGCGCGTCCCTCCGGGGACCGCGGGCGCCGGCGTGTCCGGGGCCGGCGTGTCCGGGGCCGGCCGCGCGTGGACCCGCGGCTCAGTGCGCGGCGAGCGACTCGCGGGACAGCTCGTGCACCGAGGTGTGGCCGGCCAGCCCCGCCTGCAGGTCGAGGTCGGCGAGAAAGCACCGCAGCACGTGGTGCACGCCCTCCTCGCCGGCGAGCGCGAGCCCGTGCACGAAGGGCCGGCCGAGCAGGACGGCGGCCGCGCCGAGGGCGAGCGCCTTGCAGGCGTCGGCGCCGGTGCGGATGCCGCTGTCGAACAGGACCGGCAGGTCGGCCGCCTCGACCAGGCCGGGCAGCGCGTCCAGCGAGCCGACCGCCCCGTCGACCTGCCGGCCGCCGTGGTTGCTGCAGACCACCGCGTCGACACCGATGTCGCGGGCCCGGCGCACGTCGTCCGGGTGCTGGATGCCCTTGAGCACGATCGGCAGCGACGTGTGCTCGCGCAGGAACGGGATGTCGTCCCACGTCAGCGTCGGGTTGTTGAACAGCCCGACGAACTTCAGCACCGCCGGGCCGGTGTCCTCCTCGGGCGCCTTGTCCAGGCCCTGCCGGAAGACCGGGTCGGAGAAGTAGTTGGCCACGCCGGTCGCCTGCAGGAACGGCAGGTAGGCCGCCCCGAGGTCGCGCGGGCGCCAGCCCAGCTGCCAGGTGTCCAGGGTGACGACGATCGCCTCGTACCCCGCCTTCTCGGCGCGCTGGACGAACGAGACGGCCAGGTCGCGGTCGTTGGGCCAGTAGAGCTGGTACCAGCGGGGCGCCCCGGGAGCCGCCGCGGCGACCTGCTCCATCGGCGTCGAGGACGCCGTCGAGACGATCATCGGGACGCCCAGGCGGGCGGCGGCACGGGCGACCGCCGGCTCGGCGTCCGGGTGCACGATCGACAGCACGCCGACCGGGGCCAGCAGCACCGGCGCCGGCATGGTCATGCCCAGCAGGGTCGTGGTGTGGTCGCGCTGCGCCGGAATGCCGCGCAGCATCCGGGGCACCAGCCGCCAGCGGTCGAACGCCTCGCGGTTGGCCCGCATGGTCTCCTCGCCACCGGCGCCGCCCGCGACGTAGCCGACCGCGCCGGGCGTCATCGCGGCGTACGCCTGCTGCTCGAGCTCCCGCCAGCCGAAAGGCAGGGTCGGCAGCTCGCCGAACAGTCCCTTGAGGTAGACCTCGTTCTGGAAGTCAGCGAACGGTCCGAGTCCTGGTGACGTCACGGGACCGGTTCTACCTCAGAGGAGCCATATGGCGGTCGATCCGCGCGGCAGTGACCTGAAGCGCTACCTGGCGCAGGATCCCGGCGGCCCCGTCGTGATGCTCAACCTCCTGCGCTACAAGGCGGAGGGCGGCCGCGAGCGCTACCAGGAGTACGTCGCGCACTTCCAGCGCACGTCCGCACCGTTCGGCGCCGAGGTGCTGTACGTGGGTGAGGGCAGCACCGCCCTCGTCGCCGAGGTCGGCCAGAACTGGGACGCCGTGCTGCTCGTGCGCTATCCGAGCCGGCAGGCGTTCAGCGACATGGTCCGCGACCCGGAGTACCAGAAGGGCTCGCACCTGCGCACCGAGGCGCTCGAGGAAGCGGTCCTGCAGGCCACCGTCCCGTGGCCGGCCTGATGCGCGCCTGGCGGGTCCACGAGCTGGGCGAGCCGCAGGACGTGCTGCGCCTGGAGACCGACGTCCCGGAGCCGGTGCCCCGCCCCGGCCAGCTGCGCCTGAAGGTCGACGCGGTCGCCCTGAACTTCCCCGACCTGCTCATGTGCCGGGGCATCTACCAGGAGAAGCCGGCGCTGCCCTTCACCCCGGGCGCCGAGCTCGTGGGCACCGTGATGGACGGTCCGCGGGCCGGCGAGCAGCTGATGGGCTCCCCGGTCGGCGACGGCGGGCTCGGCGAGCAGGTCCTCGTCAACGAGGCGCGGGCGTTCCCGGTCCCCGACGGCATGCCGCTGGCCAAGGCCGCCGCGATGTGGGTGACCTACTCCACCGGGCACGCCGGCCTGCACCGCCGCGCCCGGCTCCAGGAGGGCGAGACGCTGCTGGTCCACGCCGGCGCCGGGGGCGTCGGCAGCGCGGCCATCCAGCTGGGTCTGGCGGCCGGCGCGCGCGTCATCGCGACCGCCGGCGGGCCGGAGAAGGTGCAGGTCTGCCGCGACCTGGGCGCCGACATCGCCATCGACTACCTGTCCGAGGACTTCGTCCCGATCGTCAAGGACGCCACCGGTGGCGAGGGCGCGGACGTCATCTACGACCCGGTCGGCGGCGACGTCTTCGACAAGAGCCGCAAGTGCATCGCGTTCGAGGGCCGCATCGTCATCGTCGGCTTCACCTCCGGCCGGTTCGCCGACGCCCCGACCAACCACGCGCTGGTCAAGAACTACAGCGTGCTCGGGCTGCACTGGGGCCTGTACGGCAAGAAGCGCCCCGAGGTCATCCCCGAGGTGCACCAGGCGCTCATGAGGCTGTGGGACCAGCGGCTCATCGACCCGCTGGTCGGCGCCGAGCTGCCGATGTCGGAGGCACCGGCCGCGCTGGCCCGCCTCGGCGAGCGCGGCACCGTCGGCAAGGTCGTGCTGCTGCCCTGACCTTTCCGGCGAACCCGGACAGATCGCCCCCTGTCTGCGGTGACCCACGTCACCGCAGGCAGGAGTCCCGGGGGCGACGGCGAAGGACACGGCCATGCGCTTCCTCCCCCGCCGCGCCGTTCTGGCGCTCGCCGTCGCCGGGCTCGCCGCCACCGCCGTGGTCCCCGCAGCCGGGGCCTCCGTGCGGGACCCGAAGGTCTCCTGCACCGACTCCGCGGCGCGCACCCACGTCGTGCGCTACCCGGTGGCGGGACAGACCGCCCAGGCCCTCGTCGCCCTGCCCAAGCGCACGCCCCGCGGCATCGTCGTGTTCGACCACGGCTACGGCCACACCATGCACAGCTGGGCCCGGCACGCCTCGCGCACCGCCGCGACGCTCGGGGTCATCGCCATCGCGCCGGACTACCGCGGGCAGAAGAACCTGGCGCCGCACACGAAGGGCGGGCTGCCCTCCAGCCGCGGCTGGCGGGTCGCCGAGGGCGCCGCGGACAGCATCGCCGCCGCGCAGCTGTTCGAGCGGGCCTGCCGCCCGGCCGGCCCCAACGTCATCTACGGCGTGAGCATGGGCGGCAACACCAGCGGCCTGGCGCTCGCCGCCAGGCCCAAGCAGCCGGGCGGCACGCCCCTGTTCGACTGGTGGGTCAACGTCGAGGGCGCGGCCAACGTCACCGAGACCTACGCCGGCGCGCGCGTCCTGGCTCGGGTCAACGAGTTCGCCGCGAACGCCGTCCAGGACATCGAGCAGGCCTTCGGTGGCCCGCTCGAGGCCACGCCGGAGACGTACGCGCAGCGCACCGTCGTCCACCGCGTCGACGACATCGCCGCCAGCGGGGTCAAGGGCGTCGTCATGGTCCACGGCGTCGCCGACGGCCTCGTCACCCACGACGTCAGCCGTCAGCTCCAGGTCGCGCTGCGCAGCCGCGGCGTGCCGGTCAGCATGCTCGCGGTCGTCACCCGGGCCCCCGGCAGCGAGCCGGGCACGACCGCCGACGGCTACCTGCCCACCGGGATCGAGTCGCCGTTCGCCGGCCACGCCAGCGAGGCCAGCGAGACCCACGTGGTCGGCAAGGCCGGCTTCGCCGCGCTGGCCCGGCTCTACGACGGCGCGCCGTTCCGCTGCGACGAGGGCGTCTACGACGGCCTGACCGGCGTGCACCGCGCGGTCACCACCGGCTGCTGACACAGTCCTGCGCATGCGCACCGGACTCGTCCTCGGCGCCGGCGGCTACGCCGGTCACGCCTTCCACGCCGGCG
>JAOPWI010000376.1 GCA_025965755.1 Frankiales bacterium
GTCGTTCTCGAGGGCTACAGCACGCTGCGGGGCGGAACGCTGGAGCACCCGGTCGTCACCGGCATCGCCGACCGGCTGGGCCGCACCCCGGCGCAGGTCCTCGTGCGCTGGCACCTCGAGCACGACACGGTCGTCCTGCCGAAGTCCGCCGCGCGCGAGCGCATCGTCGCCAACGCCGACGTGGACGGCTTCGCGCTGTCAGCCGACGACGTCGCGGCCCTCGACGCGCTCGGCGGGCGGCCCTGACGGCGTGCGGAACTCGGCCATTCCCGGCACCCGCAGGACCAGCAGCGGCGGCACGAGCGCGGCCACCGCGGCGAACACCAGCACCGGCGTACGCCCGACCGCCTCGACCGCCGGGCCGGTCAGCGCGAGCCCGACCGGGTAGAGCGCGAAGGTCGCCATCCAGTCGACCGAGACGACCCGGGCGAGCAGGTGGCGTGGCACGTCCGTCTGCAGGGCCGTCTCCCAGCGCACGATGAAGAACCCGATGCCGGCGCTGCTGACCACCCAGGCCGCCGCCAGCCCGGGCAGCGGCGCCTCGGCCAGCAGCGCCAGCGGCTCGGCGGCGAACAGCATGAGCCCCAGCACCGCCGTGCGGCCGGCCGCCGACCGCCGCCAGTGCCCGGCCACCAGGGCGCCGGCCAGACCGCCGAGCGCACCGACCGCGAGCACGAAGCCGTACGACGCCGTCTCGCCCGTGCTGTCGCGCACGATCACGGGCAGCAGCACCTGGACCGGCGCCAGCACCGCGAGCATGTTGAACGTGAACATGCCGAGGCAGACCGCCATCCAGCGGCGCGCCAGCACGGCGGCGAACCCGATGCGGATGTCGCGCAGGACCGTCTCGCGGACGTGGCCCACGGCGGCCGGCTCCCGCACCCGCAGCAGCAGCAGCGCGCTGAGCAGGAACATGACGGCGACCAGCACCAGGCCGGCCCGCGGGCCGGCCGCGGCGATGAGCAGGCCGCCGGTCCCCGGACCGACGACCTGCGCCAGCTGGCTGGTCGACGACGACAGCGCGTTGCCCTTGGGCAGCAGCGCCGCCGGCAGCACGGTCGGGACCAGCGCGCCGTACGCCGGCCGGAAGAACGCCTCCCCCGAGCCGACCACGAAGACCAGCGCGGCCAGCACCAGCACGCCGGGGTCGGCGGCGGTGGCGACGACCAGGCCGGTCACCGCGACGCAGCGCAGCAGGTCGGCGCTGACCAGCATGGTCACCCGGGGCAGGCGGTCGGCAAAGACGCCGCCCAGCAGGCCGAACAGCGCGATGGCGGCGAACCGGGCCGCCAGCACCAGCCCCAGGTCGCCGGCGGTGCCGCCCCGGTCCAGCACGAGCACCGCGACCGCGACCGGAAAGACCTGATGGGCCAGCGCGCTGGCCGCCGAGCCGGCGAACAGCCGCCGGAAGTCGGGCAGGCTCAGGACGTCCCTCACGGGGGCAGGATGCCGCACGGCCGGGTCCGCCGGACGCCACCGGCGCGCCCCGCGCTACTGGCCCTCGACCCGCCCCTCCCCGCCCACCCGGCGGGAGTCGCCGATCGGGACGCCGAGCGCCGGGTGGGCGCGCTCCTGCTTCACCGTGTGCGGCACCTGGAACAGCCGCAGCAGGGTCACGAGCACCACGCCTCCCACGATGTTGCCGATCGCGGCCAGGCCGGCCGTGGCCGCCCAGTCGGCATAGCCGAAGGGGGCCCGCCCGGTGTGCAGGGCAGAGAAGATCAGCAGCGAGTTCACGATCGCGTGGTTGAGCTGCGCTCCGGCCAGCAGGGAGCCGGTGGTGACCGCCGGGATCAGCTTCACCCCGGCGGACTCGGTGTTGTGCTGCATCCAGGTCATCAGCGTGATCGCGGTGCCGCCCAGCACGGCCAGCGCGAACGCCCGCCACCCCAGACCCAGCTCGACGTAGTGACCGCCGGCCTCGAGCGCCGTCTCCGACAGCTGCGGGTAGCCCTGGACGATGAGGAAGGTGAACGCCCAGCCGGCCAGCAGGTTGCCGACCAGCGTTCCCAGCCACAGCCGGATCAGCATGCGAAAGCGGCCCTGCCGGGCGATGACCGTGGAGACGGGCACCAGGAAGTCCTCGGTGAACAGCTCGCTCTTGGCCAGGCTGAGGGCGATGAACCCGAGGGAGAACGCCAGGCCCGCCAGCAGCACGTTCCCGGTCTCGTGCTCGACGATGAGCAGCGCCAGCACGCCGGTGCCCACGTCGATGCCGCCGAGCAGGCCGGTGGCGAGCAGGGGCCAGCTCCTGCGCGACAGTCGCCGCCGGCCCTCGTCGATGGACCGCTTGAACGCCTCCTCGACCTCCCGCTCGGCCACCGCAGGCTCGTCGGCCGGGTCGGAGCCGACTCCGGGCCGGCTGTCGTCCTGCCGGTCCTGGCCGGCCGCGGTCCGCGTCACGCAGGCCGCGGTACCCGCCGGGCTCGCGCCGGAACACCCCCGTACGGCGCCCGGAGGCGCGGCGGGCAGCGGCGGGCCACGTGCCGCAGGTCACACCGGCAGGCGGGGAATCGAGTTGGCAGTTGGTGCCTTGGTCCCTGATGCTTGCGCGACGCAAGCATCAGTCGAGCAGGAGGAGAAGCCGTGGACCCCTGCACCTCCCTGGCCCGCGAGCTGGTCCTGCTGGTCAGGACGATGCGGGACCTCAACGCCGTCCGCCCCTCCGGGGGCGAGGTCATGGACCTGCCGACCGCCGCGATCCTGGGCCGGGTCGGCGACGAGGGGCCGCTGCGCCTGTCCACGCTCGCCGACCGCCTGGGCCTGGACCTGTCGACCGTGAGCCGCCAGGTGCCGGCGCTGGAACGGGCCGGCTGGCTGGCCCGGGAGCAGGACCCGCACGACCGCCGGGCCCAGCTGCTGCGCCTGACGCCGCAGGGCCGGGGGGTGCTGGCGGACCGGCGGGCGCAGGATGCGGACCTGCTCCGGGCCGCCCTCCCGGGCTGGACCGACGAGGACGTCGCCCAGCTGGCGGCGAGCATCGTCCGGCTCAACGCCGACCTCACCGACTACCGCGCGTCCCGGGCTCCCTCAGCGGGCGCCGCCCCGACCCTGCAGCAGGAGGCCTCGTGACCACCACCGCCGGCCACCCGACGACCGCGGCGGAGCCCGCCCCGACCTACTCGCACCGCCAGGTGCTGGTGGTCCTGTCCGGCCTGCTCATCGGCATGTTCCTCGCCGCCCTGGACCAGACCATCGTGTCGACGGCGATGCGCACCATCGCCGACGAGCTGGACGGCCAGACCCAGCAGGCCTGGGTGACGACCGCGTACCTGATCACGTCGACCATCTCCACGCCGCTGTACGGGAAGCTGTCCGACAACTACGGGCGCAAGCCGTTCTACCTGTTCGCGATCGGGATCTTCGTCGTCGGCTCGGTGCTCTGCGGCACCGCCGACTCGATCTACCAGCTGGCCGCCTACCGGGCCGTGCAGGGCATCGGTGCCGGTGGCCTGATGTCGCTGGCCTTCACCATCATCGGCGACCTGGTGTCGCCCCGTGAGCGCGGTCGCTACTCGGCGTACTTCATGGCCGTCTTCGGGACCTCCAGCGTGCTCGGCCCGGTGCTGGGCGGCACGCTCGCCGGCCAGGCCACCCTGCTCGGGGTGGACGGCTGGCGGTGGATCTTCTACGTCAACGTGCCGATCGGCCTGGTGGCGCTGTTCGTGGTGTGGACCAACCTGCACCTGCCGAAGCGCCGCTCCACCGAGCGCGTCGACGTGCTGGGCGCCGGCCTGCTGACCGCCGCCGTCATTCCGGTGCTGCTGGTGGCCGAGAAGGGCACCGACTGGGGCTGGAGCTCGCCGCTGACGCTGGGCCTGCTCGCCGCCGGCCTGGTCAGCCTGGGGCTGTTCGTTCCCTGGGAGCGCCGCCTGGGCCGGGCCGCGATCCTGCCGCTGCACATCTTCCAGAACAGCATCTTCACCACCAGCTCGGCGGTCGCCTTTCTCACCGGCCTGGCGATGTTCGGCGGCCTGGTCAACCTGCCGCTGTTCCTGCAGATCGTGCGGGGCGCCTCGCCCACGGAGGCCGGCCTGCAGATGCTGCCGCTGATGGTCGGCATCATCGGAGCCTCCGGCGTGACCGGCCGGATGATGTCGCGCACCGGGCGCTACAAGATCTTCCCGGTGATCGGCACCGCCGTCATGTTCGCGACGCTGCTCGCGATGTCGCAGCTCCAGTCCGACACTCCGCTGCCCGTCATCATGGCCGGCATGGTGGCCTTCGGCATCGGGCTCGGCCTGTCGATGCAGCCGCTGGTCCTCGGCGTGCAGAACGCCATGCCGCCGACCGAGATGGGCGTGGCCACCGGCTCGGTCGTGTTCTTCCGCTCCATGGGCGGCACGCTCGGCGCCGCGGTCTCCCTCGCCGTCCTGTTCGGCACGCTGACCTCGCACATCCAGAGCCGGGCCCGGGAGGCCGGCCTGCCGCAGGCCGTCATCGACCGCTTCGGCAAGGCCAGCGCGCTCGACGACACCTCGGTGCTGGCCACCCTGCCGGAGCCGGTGCGCCGGGCGGTCCTCGACGGCTTCGCCGACTCGATGAACCTGTCCTTTCTCGCGGTGGCGCTGACCCTCGTGCCGGCGTTCTTCCTGGCGCTGCGCATCCGGGAGGTGCCGCTGCGCGGGCAGGGTCCCGGCGGCCCCCCGGCCGCCCAGCGGGTCGAGGCGGAGACCGCCATTCTGTGACGCGCCGGCCGCCCGCGGCGCCCGCCGGTCCCTTTGGCGTAAGATGTCGCTTACCTGGCTGCCAGGAGAGCCTCCGTGACGGGACACACGTTTGCGTCAGCACGGACGGAGCAGACTTCGTGCACGAAACCTGAACCTGGGCGTGCGCCCCGGTCACGACGACGGAGCCCTGCCCATGACGCGATCGACCCCGGCCCGCCGGACGGCGGACCTCGACGGCCCCGTCCACTGGGTCGACCACGGGGGTCCTGAGAGCGGACAGGTCATCGTCGCCGTGCACGGTCTCGGCGGGTCGCACGCCAACTGGCACGATCTCGGCCCGCTGCTCGCCACGAGGCACCGCGTGGTCGCCGTCGACCTGGCCGGCCACGGCCGCACGCCGCGGGCCGGCCGGTCCTCCTCGGTGCGGGCCAACTGCCAGCTGCTCGGCCGCTTTCTCGACGAGGTCGTCGGCCGCCCGGCCGTGCTGCTGGGCAACTCCATGGGCGGCGCCATCTGCGTCCTGCACGCCGCCGAGCACCCCGAGCACGTGACCGGGCTCGCCCTGATCGGCCCGGCCCTGCCGCGGATGCGCACCGACGTGCCGAACAAGGCGCTGGCCAAGCAGGTCGCGCTGTTCGCCGTGCCCGGGCTCGCGGAGCGCTCGCTGGCCCGCCGGCGCGCCCGGCTCGGCCCGCAGGCCTTCGTCGACGCCACCCTGGAGCTGACCTGCGCCGACACCAGCAAGGTGTCGCCGGGGATGCGCGAGCTGGCGGTGCAGCTGGTCCAGGAGCGGGCCAACGGCGACGACGCGGAGGCCGCCTTTCTGGAGGCAGCGCGCTCGCTGGGGCTGCTCGTCGCCCGCGCGGCGGCCTACCGGGCGCTGCTGGCGTCGGTGCAGGCTCCCGGCATCGTTCTGCAGGGCGAGCTCGACCGCCTGGTGCCCGCCTCGGGCGTGCGCCAGCTCGCGGCGCTGCAGCCCGGCTGGCCCGTCCACCTTCTCGACGGCGTGGGACACGTCCCGCAGATCGAGGCTCCCGCCCGTACGGCGGGGCTCCTGCTCCCCTGGCTCCACTCCCTCCCCCTCGACGTCCCGAGCGGCGCCTCGCGCGCCGCCGGCGTGACCGACTCTCTGGCAGGCACCTCGTGACCGCTGTTCCCAGCTTCGACCGGGTGGTCCTCCCGCAGGACCTTCCGGCGGTGCCCGTCCTGAACCTGCCCAACGCGCTGACGGTCGGCCGGCTCCTGGTCGTGCCGTTCTTCGCGCTGGTGCTGCTCCTGGACGGCACCACGACCAGCGGCCGGCTGCTGGCGGCCGCGCTGTTCGTCGCGGCCTGCCTGACCGACGTCGTCGACGGGCGGCTCGCCCGCGCCCGCGGCCAGGTCACCGACTTCGGCGTCATGGCGGACCCGATCGCCGACAAGGCCCTCGTGGGCACCGCCCTGGTCGGCCTGTCGCTGCTCGGCACGCTCCCGTGGTGGGCGACGGCGGTCATTCTGGGCCGCGAGGTGGCCGTCACGGTCATGCGCAGCCTGCTCGCCCGGCACGGGATGATCCCGGCCAGCCGCGGCGGCAAGCTCAAGTGCCTGTCGCAGAACGTCGCCGTGACGCTCTACCTGCTGCCGCTGGCCGCGCCGTTCACCGCGCTGCGCCTGCCCGCGCTGGTGGTGGCCGTCGTGGCCACGGTGCTCACCGGGCTGGACTACGCCCGCCAGGGCGCCCGGCTGCACGCCGCCTCGCGCTAGGGCCGCGGGCTGTCCCGGCTCCACGGGCGGCGCTTGCTGGTGCGCCCCTCCACGCCGGCCCGGCAGCGCGGGCACACCTGCGCCACGTAGTCGGCCGACCCGCCGGACTCCGGCTGCACGTCGGCCCACGACAGCCCCGGGAAGGTGCGCAGCCGGGACCGGTGCAGGCTGAGCCCGCAGACGGTCTGGTTCTGCCCGCGGTGCCAGCCGTGCACCTCACCGGCGGGCAGCCGGGCCCCGTCGTCGTCGATCCGGTCGTCGGTCGCGGCCACCTGCGAGCTCACGGCAGGCCGCTTCCCGGGCTCCCGCGGACCACACCTGCGCCGTCCGTGGGAGCATGCGGCGGATGCCTGAGGACCACGCGCGGTTGTACGCCGCCGCGCTCGACACGATTCTGCGTCGCTCGCACCTCATGGCGCCGGACGAGATGCCGCAGCTGGCCAGCGCCGGAGCCCGCCATCTCGGCGTGGAGCAGACGCTGCTCTGGCTCATCGACTACGGACAGTGCCGCCTGACCCCCCTGCTCGGCCCCGACGACGAGCCGCGCGACGCGCTGTCGGTGGACGGGTCGCTGGCCGGCCGGGCGTTCCGCTCGGTCGACCTGATGGAGACCGACGCCGAGGACGGCCGGCGCCGGCTCTGGGTGCCGCTGCTCGACGGGGTCGAGCGCCTCGGCGTGCTCGAGCTGGTGGTCCCGACGGGCGGCGAGCCGCTGTCGGAGGAGATGCGCCGCGACCTCGGGCAGCTCGCGCACCTGCTGGCCGAGCTGCTGGTGAGCAACAGCGCCTACACCGACCACTACGAGTGGTTCAAGCGGCAGGAGGCGATGGCCCTGCCGGCCGAGATGCAGCACACCCTGCTGCCGCCGCTGACCTTCGGCACCGACCGGCTGATCGTCACCGGCCTGGTCGCCCCGGCGTACGAGGTCGGCGGCGACGCCTTCGACTACGCCCTCAACGGCAACATCGCCCACATCGCCGTCTTCGACGCGATCGGTCACGGGCTGCAGGCCAGCCTGCTGGCGAACCTGGCCGTGTCCTGCTACCGCAACAGCCGCCGGGCCGGGCTGGACCTGGCCGACACGGCGGCGCAGATCGACCGGGCCATCGACGACATGTTCGGCGGCGAGCGCTTCGTCACCGCGCTGATCGGCCAGCTGGACATCGACAGCGGCCTGTTCCGCTGGGTCAACGCCGGCCATCCGGCCGGGATGCTGCTGCGCGGCGCGCAGGTGGTCAAGGAGCTCGGCGGCGAGCCGGCCCTGCCGCTGGGCATGAACGGGCTGACCGGCGGCGGGCCCGAGTCGTTCGTCGTCGCCACCGAGGGCCTGCAGCCGGGCGACCGCCTGCTGCTGCTGACCGACGGCGTCGACGAGGCGCGGACCGAGGACGGCGAGTTCTTCGGCCGCACCCGCCTGGCCGAGTTCGCCGCGCGCGAGGCGGCGTCCGGCCTGCCCACCCCGGAGGTGATGCGGCGCCTGCAGCAGGCGATCCTGCGCCACCAGACCGGCCGGCTCCAGGACGACGCGACGACCCTGTTCGTCGAGTGGCTGACCGGCCACCATGAACGGCTCGCGATCTGACCGCACGGCCGACCGAGGAGCGCACATGACGCAGGGACCGTCCGAGCCACGCATTCCCCCGCTGCCCTCCGAGGGGGACAGCCCGCCGCTCAACATCTTCCGGACGCTCCAGCGCAACAGACCGCTCGCCAAGGCGTTCCTCACGCTCGGCGGCCACCTGCTCAGCGGCACCGGGCTGCCGCCGCGCGAGCGGGAGATCGTGGTCCTGCGGGTGGGCTGGCGGTGCGCTTCGGAGTACGAGTTCGGGCAGCACACCGTCATCGGCCGCGAGGCGGGCCTGACCGACGACGAGGTGGCCCGGGTGGCCACGCCGGGCACCGGCGGCTGGAGCCCGGACGACGCCGCGCTCGTCACCCTGGCCGACGAGCTCTGCGACGGCGACCTGGTCAGCGAGCCGACCTGGCAGGCGCTGTCCGCCCGCTGGTCGCAGGAGGAGCTGCTCGAGCTCCTGGTCCTCGCCGGCTTCTACCGGCTCGTCTCCGGCGTCCTGAACAGCGTCGGCGTGCCGCTGGAGCCGGGCCGGCCGGGCTGGCCGGCCGGGGTGGAGCTGCGCCGGGC
>JAOPWI010000424.1 GCA_025965755.1 Frankiales bacterium
ACCTACTGGTGCCCGCGCTGCCAGCCCGGGCCCTCCCCCGCCGCCCTGCGCGCGCCGCGACGGCCGCGCCCGCTCGGGCGGACGGCGTACCGCCCGTAGACCCGTTCGGGTAGTCTTGCCGCGCACAACCCTCAAGGTCACGGCGGGAACGCCGATAGTGGCTCAGGCGTTGCACAGACAGCAGCCCGCACAGCGGCTGCCCGGACAGCGCTCCGCACCACAGAGCCGCCGGTCCCCCACGCCCGCCCCGAGCGCTTCTCACTCCTCGAGGCAGGCACCACCACCCCGCCGCTGCGCCCCGCGCACGGCATCAGAGAGGAACACCCCGTGAACGACGACGGACCCTGGGACGACTGAACCGTCCCGCACGACACGAGGACCGCTCCGCACCGATGCGGAGCGGTCCTTCGCCGTTTCCCGGGTCAGCCGGGCGACGGGCTGGGGCTCGCGCTGTCGGTCGGCGCCAGCTCGACGGTGGTCTGGCCGCTCGCCTCGTCGTAGGTGATCGTCCCGCGCTGGAACACGCTGCGGCGCACGCCGGCGGACGGAGAGGTCTCGTCCTCGACCGGAAATCCCAGCGAGCCCAGCTCGGCGCCGAGCTGCTCGTACCGCTCGGCGATCGGTCCGCGCACCCAGTGCGCCCCGGTCTGCGGCGACGAGGAGGTCCGGCCCCGCTGGAAGCGGCTGAAGCGGCCCGCGCCGCCGGGCACCTGCTCCTCCCCCGCGACCGGGTAGCCCAGCAGGCCCTTCTCGGCGCCGGCGCGCAGGTAGGCCTGCGCGATGTCGCCCCGGGTCTCCCAGGCGCCGGTGTCCTGGTGCCAGGAGATCCGGCCGTGGAGGTACGGGGTGGCGTGGCCGGTGCTGTAGGCGACCGTCTTCTCGTCGGCGGTCGCCACGCCGAGCACGCCCTCCTCGGCGCCGAGCAGGGCGTAGCGGTCCGCGGTGGGCTTGCGCATGAGGAAGACGCCGACGCCCGGCACGTAGGTGATGCGCCCGCGCTGGAAGCGGGTGAAGCGGCCGCGGCCGTCGCTGCCCCACCGGCCCTCGGCGGCGATCGGAAAGCCGAGCTCGCCGGCCTCGGCACGGTCCTTCTCGTAGCGCAGCGTGATGTGCGCGAGCGTCTCGAACGCCCCGAGGTCGGGATGCCAGGAGATGCGCCCGCGCTGGAAGCGGCTGGCCCGGCCCCGCCGGTCCATGCCGACGACGACCGGCGAGGCGGTCGGAAAGCCGAGCGCCCCGCTCTCGGCCCGGAGCGCCACGTAGCGCGTCGCGATCGGACCGACGGTCTCCCGCGCGCCGGTGGCCTGGCTGAAGGACATGCGCCCCTTCTGGTAGCGCTGGGCGCGCCCGCCGGGCACCGCGAACTCCCCGTAGACCGTGTTGCCGAGCGGTGAGAGCTGCTCGCCGAGGGCGACGTGGCGGGCCGTGAGCGGCGACCAGCGGGCGGGCAGGGCGTCACTGTTGTGGTCACGGGTGCGGTTGTCGGTGGCCGGCGCGGTCGAGCAGGCCTCCCAGCGCCACGGCGGCGTGCACGAGACGACCCGGCACTGCACCGCCCCCACCTGGCGGACCTCGGTGTGGCACTGGCCGTAGCGGAAGGCGTTGCAGCAGTTCTTGCGCTGGTCGCAGCTCGTCGACGGTCCGCGCGTGCACGAGCACGACCAGCACGACGAGGAGCAGATGCCGGCCCGCCCGCCCGGCGTCGAGCACTTCGCGCAGGTCGCGTTGCAGTCGACGATGTAGCGCGTCTTGCCACCGCACAGCGACGCGCCGTCGGCCCGCCACCAGCCGGCGGCGACCGAGCCGGGCGGGCAGCTGTTGACGCCGTTGTTGATGGTCGCGCAGAAGACGGTCCAGCCCGATCCGAAGGTCGCACCGGGGCCGCAGACGGAGGCGTACGCCGTGCCCGGCGTCAGCACGTACCCCTTCGGGTCGACGGCCAGCGCGGTGCCCACCAGGCCGGCGCGGACGAGAAAGCCGCGGCGCGAGGTGCGGGCGGCCATCCAGCCGCTCACCGTGTCGACGGCCCGCTGCGCCCAGCTCGGGCTCAGCGTGGAGGCCATCGCCTCGGCGGTGCCGAGACCGGCCAGGGCAGTGCGGGTGCTCATCGGGCCTCCACGGCGACGGTACGCAGGAGCGCGGCGACCCGCGCCGCTCCGGCAGCCCGGCGGCTGTGGCTGCCGAGCACGGCGTACAGGCAGAACGCCCGGCCGTGCAGGCGGAAGAACCACTGCCCGCCGCTGCACGCGCCGACGGTGCGCTGCATGGCGGCGGGCGAGAAGTCCGACGGCCGGACGGCCGGCAGCCCCGCCGCGGCGAACAGCACCGCGTCGGCGTCCTCCTCGTCGTACTCCAGCAGCGCCACGAACGCGTCGTCCGGCCCGAGCAGCTCCCAGACGCCGCTGCCGAAGTCGCCGCGGTCGGCCGGCAGCGGAACGGTCGCGGCGTGCAGCAGCGCGTTGCGGGTGGCCGCGCGGCCGGACGCCTGCTGGCCGCGGACCCGGACTTCCCAGCCGGGCGGGAGGTCGACGGCCAGGCCGGCTCCGGTCAGCCTCACGCGGCAGCGCCCAGGGCGAGGACGACACCGGCGGCCGCCAGCGCGACGGTGGTGGCCCGCCCGGCCGGGC
>JAOPWI010000008.1 GCA_025965755.1 Frankiales bacterium
CGGGCGGCCACGCCATCGGGGTCACCGGCCTCCAGCTCGACGGCCCGGATGCCGGTCACCACGTGGGTGCGGCGGGCGTCCTGCCACGTCGGGCCGGCGGGGTGCCAGGGCCCGTCCGACCGCTCGCCGCCCTGCTGGTGGTCGATCTCCAGAAAGGACCCGCCGGTGTCGGCCGGGTGCAGCTGCAGGCAGTGATAGCCGTCGTCGGTGAAGGCGAACACCGTGCGGACGCCGAGCCGTTCGACGGCCGCGCGCACGGCGGGGTGGTCGTCGGTGTGGCAGATGACCATGTACCCGCCCTCCCCGCGTCGCTCGAGCTGCCGGCCGCCCGCCGTCCCCGGCCGCGTCGGGGCGACGACCTCCAGGAGCTGGTCGCCGATCGGCAGCAGCGCGTTGACCAGGCCGAACGCCGCGACCCCCTCGTCCCGGTAGGCGACCTCCAGACCCAGGACGTCGCGCAGCTGCTGCACGACGGGCTCCAGCTCCTGCGCGACCAGCGCCACCTGCTTGAGGCGGACCCACACGGCGTTCAGCCCTCCTGGCCGGGGCGGGCGGCCGGGGCCGGTCGGCGTGCCAGGAGCGAGCGGGCGCCGCTGCCGGCTGTGTGGTCTGCCATGCCACGGACACTACGACCGGGACGCCGGCCGGGGCCGGGCAGCGCTCCCGGGGCGGGCCGTTTTGCCCGGCCAGGCCCGGGCAGCCGGGTCGGACAGAGCCGTGCGACCGAGGAGCACCCGTGTCCGACCAGTTCACCGCCGAGGACCCCAGCACGCCGTCCGGTCAGCCCGGGCCCGAGCAGCAGGCACACCCGGGGCGGCAGTCCGACCTGCAGACGCCGGCCGACCACGGCGAGACGTCCTACCGAGGCTCCGGACGCCTCGCCGGGCGCCGGGCGCTGATCACCGGCGGTGACTCCGGCATCGGACGGGCCGTCGCCCTGGCCTTCGCCCGTGAGGGCGCCGACGTGGTGATCGCCCACCTGCCGGACGAGCAGCAGGACGCCGACGAGACGGTGCGCCTGGTCACCGAGGCGGGCCGCAGGGGCGTGTCGGTGCCCGGTGACCTGCGTGACGAGGCGTACTGCCAGGAGCTGGTGCGGCGCGCCGTGCAGGAGCTCGGCGGGCTGGACGTGCTGGTCAACAACGCCGCCTACCAGATGACGCAGGACAGCCTGGCCGACATCACGACCGAGCAGTTCGACCGGGTCCTCAAGACCAACCTCTACGCGATGTTCTGGCTGTGCAAGGCGGCCGTCCCGCACCTGCAGCCGGGCAGCTGCATCCTCAACACCTCCTCGGTGCAGGCGTACGAGCCGTCGCCGGGCCTGCTGGACTACGCCTTGACGAAGGCCGGCATCGTGAACTTCACCAAGGGGCTCGCGCAGGAGCTGGCCCCCAAGGGCATCCGCGTCAACACGGTGGCACCCGGTCCGATCTGGACGCCGCTGATCCCCTCCACGATGCCGCCGGAGAAGGTCGAGAACTTCGGCGGCGAGACGCCGCTGGGCCGGGCCGGCCAGCCGGTCGAGGTCGCGCACGCGTTCGTCTTTCTGGCCTCGGCCGAGGCGTCGTACATCACCGGTGAGCGGCTGGGCGTGCACGGCGGCATGCCGCTGCCCTGACCGGACCACAGCCGCGGACCGGACCACGGCCGCGGGCCGGTCACGGGGTCCCGGCCGTGGGGTAGGGCGGGCCCGGCAGGTGGCGGCGCTGGAACTCCCCGATCCACCACAGAATCCGGGGGTCCCGGTCGATCAGGTGGCGCCAGCCCTCGAGCAGGCGCTTGAGCAGGTCCTCGGGCGTGTGGTCCACCCGCTGGAAGCTCTCGTCGAAGGCGCCGAAGGTGACGTGCTCCTGGCGGCAGTCGTGCGCGCGGAGCAGCCGGTCGGACTCCTCGTGCACGCGCCGGTGCAGGTCCCGGTCGCGCAGAACGCCGACCGGCCGGGTGTGGCTGACCGTGACGGCGTCCAGGACCCCGACGTTGCGGTAGCCCAGGAGCTTGGGCCAGACGGAGTCCAGGCCCCAGCCCCACCCGGTGTCGCCCTCGTCCAGCGTCGGGAGCAGCCGCTCGAGCGCCGGCCGGCTGAAGCCGGGCACCATGATCTCGACGAATCCGACGTAGCGCCCGAAGAAGCTGGCGTTGCGCATGGTGTCGAAGTGCGCGAAGAACGACGAGTCGTCCAGTGCCGGCGCGAACAGGTCGAGACCCGCGCCGGCGGCGACGTGGAACATGCGGTTGATGGTGGCCTGGCTGGTACGGATGTCGTCGTCCGGCAGCCAGATGTAGTCGTAGTCGCGCCACCCCGGCCAGCCGTTCAGCACCGCCCGCAGACCGGTCCACTTGGGACCGACCACCACGTCCCCGACGTCGCAGCCACGGCGCGCCTCGTCCGGGACCTCCTGGTAGGGCGCCAGCCGCAGATCCCAGGTGCGCGGTGAGCCGTGGTCCAGCCACTGCGGGTGCAGGGAGGTGGCCCCGACGCGCGCGATCACGAGGTTCTTCCGCATCGCTGCATCCTGACATGACATGTGGATCAGGTTTGTCCGTGTCACGCCGGGTAGCGCCGCCGACATGGGCGTCGCGCTACCTCTCCACGAGGGCACCCTCGCGCACCATGCGGCCCGCCTGACGGTGCCCGGCTACGACCGCGGGGCGCTGGCCCGAGGGGTCGTGCACATCAGCGTCGGCTCCTTCCACCGCGCTCACCAGGCGGCGTACTTCGACGCGCTGGCGCACCAGGGGCTCGGCGACGGCTGGGCCATCACCGGCGTCGGACTTCACCGGCGCGACATGAAGGAGGCCCTGGCGTCGCAGGACGGCCTGTACACGCTGGTGGAGCGCAGCGACGCCGGCGACCGGGCCCGGGTCGTGGGCGTGCTCACCCGCTACCTGTACGCGCCCGAGGAGTCGGCGGCGGTCCTCGACGCGCTCGTCGACGAGGCGACGCGCCTGGTGACCCTGACGATCACCAGCCGCGGCTACCTGGTCGACGCGGGCACCGGCGCCTTCGACGCCGACGACGCCGGGGTGCGCGCCGACCTCGCCCGGCCCGGGTCGCCCACCACCGCGATCGGGTTCATCGTCGAGGCGCTGGCGCGGCGCCGGAGCCTGGGCAGGGCGCCGTTCACGGTCCTGTCCTGCGACAACATGCCGGCGAACGGGATGGTCGCCCGTGCCGCGGTCGTGTCCTGTGCGGCGCTGCGCGACGAGCGCCTCGCCCGGTGGATCGACGAGCACGTCACCTTTCCGGGGTGCATGGTCGACCGCATCACACCGGGCACCACGGAGCAGGACCGGCGCCGGCTCGAGCAGGCCTTCGGCGTCCGCGACCGCTGGCCGGTCATGACCGAGCCCTTCACCCAGTGGATCGTCGAGGACGCGTTCTGCCACGGCCGGCCGGCGCTGGAGGAGGTCGGGGTGCGCTTCGTCGAGGACGTGCGCCCGTACGCGCTGATGAAGACGCGCCTGCTGAACGGCAGTCACTGCGCGGTCGGCTACCTCGGCACGCTGGCGGGCTACGAGCGGATGGACGAGGCGATGGCGGACGGCCGGATCGCGACCTACGTCGACGGGCTCATGGGCCATGAGATCGCGCCGCTGCTGCCCCCGGTCGCGGTGGACCTGGACGCCTACATCGCGGCGCTGCAGTCGCGCTTTCGCGACCGCGCCGTCGCCGACCGGCTGTCACGGCTGTGCCGCAACGGCTCGGCCAAGGTGCCCGCCCATCTGGTGTCCTGCATCCGCGAGGCGCAGCTCACCGGCCGCCCGCACGCGCTGCTCACGCTTGCCGTCGCCGCCTGGTGCCGTTACCTGCGGGACACGCCGGCGGCCGACGTGGAGGACCCGCGCGGTCCCGAGCTGCAGGCGCTCGCCGCCCGGGGTGGCAGCGACCCGCGGCCTCTGCTGGCCGACCGGGCGGCGTTCGGGTCGCTGGCCGGCTGCCCCCGGCTGGCCAGGGCGGTCGAGCGCGACCTGCGCGACCTGGACGAGCTCGGCGCACCGGCCGTCATGGCCGCGCGCATGGCGACCTGCCGCAC
>JAOPWI010000026.1 GCA_025965755.1 Frankiales bacterium
CGCCGGCCGCGGCCGGGCGTCGTCGCCGGCGCGCGCCCGCACCGTCGAGCCCGCCACCACGAGCGTCACGACCAGCCCGGTGGCGACGACCGGAACGCTGCCCAGCAGGCGCGCGGCCAGGCTCACGCGGCCACCGGTCGGGGCCGGTCAGAGGTCCGGGGGGTGGTGGGCAGCACGACAGCTCCTGGGCGAGGGGCGACAGCGGGGCGTTTTGCGTCCATCCTCGCTGGTCATCAGGCCAGCAACCAGGAGGCGCGCATGTGGTGGTCGAAGCTCACGGGCCGGCTCGAGCGGGCGAGCGCCCTCGACCCGGTCACCGACACGGTCGAGAGAGGCGTCCACGCGGTGCTCCCGCGCGGCCCGGCCAAGGACGCCCTGCACGGTGTCTGGCTCGGGCACGCCGTGCACCCGCTGCTGGTGACGGTGCCGATCGGCCTGTGGACCGGCGCCCTGCTGCTGGACCTCACCGGCGACCCCGGCCGGCGGCGGGCCGCCCAGACGCTGGTCGGCGCCGGCGTGCTCGCCGTGGCCCCGACCGCGGCCACCGGGCTCGCCGACTGGAGCGAGCTGGGCCTGTTCCGCCGCCCCAAGCGGGTCGGCCTGGTGCACGCGCTGGCCAACGGCCTCACCGCCGGCCTGTACGCCGCGAGCTGGCTGGCCCGCCGCCGGGGCGACCAGGCGCGCGGCACCGGGCTGGCCCTGGTCGGCGCGGGCACCATGGCGGTCGGCGGCTACCTCGGCGGCCACCTGTCCTACAGCGAGGGCGTGGGAGTCAACCGCAACGCCGATGTGTCGCCGGAGCCGGCCGACTGGACCGACGTGGCCGCCGAGGCCGACGTGCAGGCCCCCGGCCTGCACCGCGTGGAGGTGGGCGGCGAGCCGGTCCTGCTGAACCTCCACGCCGGTCGGTGGCGGGCCATACACGCCCGGTGCAGCCACTACGGGGCGCCGCTGGACACGGGCACGGTCGACGGCGACTGCGTGATCTGCCCGTGGCACGGGAGCGCGTTCTCCCTGGAGCACGGCGGCGTGGAGCGCGGGCCGGCGACGTCGCCGCAGCTGTCCTACGACGTGCGCGTGACCGGTGGCCGGGTGCAGCTGCGCGTGCGGCGGTAGCGGAACCGGACGGCGTGGCCGGGCGGGCGGCGGGCCGTCACCACGGAGCCGGCTCGACGCGCGGTCGGGCCGGCCGGCTCCCCCGGCGGTGGCGTCCCGAACACGGCCGGCGCGGGTGCCGCCGGCCGTCCCACCGCCCTGCGGGCTGGCCACCAGCGCCTCGCACGCGTGTTCGAGAGGCGACTAGCCGAGCGCCTGGTCGGGCAGGGTGACGGCGTGACGTCCCCCGCGCCCCGCCCCGTGCCCCTGACCAAGGGCTCCCCCACGCCCCAGCCGCCCGCCCCCGAGCGCGGGTCGGCCATCGGCAGCGGGCTCACCTGGCTGTCCACCTGGAGCCTGCGGCTGCTGCTGGTGGCCGCCGGCGCGGTGCTGCTCGGGCTGATCGTCGGCCGGCTGTGGTCGGTCGTCCTGCCCGTGCTCCTGGCCCTGCTGCTCGCCAGCGTGCTGTGGCCGCCCACCGCCTGGCTGCGCCGCCGTGGCGCCCCGCCGGCCCTGGCCGCGCTCGGAACGCTGCTCGGCTTTCTCGTCCTGCTGATCGGCTCGCTGGCCCTGCTCGCCCCGTCGGTGACCAGCCAGGTCGGTGACATCGCGGAGCAGGCCGTCGGTGGCCTCCGGCAGATCCAGGAGTCGATCACCCGGCCGCCGCTGAACCTCAACGACGCGCAGGTGGACGCCGCGGTCGCCGAGCTGACCCAGCGGCTGCAGGCCAGTGCCACCCGCGTGGCGTCCGGCGTGCTGACCGGAGTCGGCGCCGTCACGTCCGCGCTGGTCACGACGGCGCTGTCCCTGGTGCTCGCGTTCTTCTTCATCAAGGACGGTCCGCGGTTCCTGCCCTGGCTGCACGGCGTCGTCGGCCAGCGCGCCGGCCGGCACCTGGACACCGTGCTCACCCGCTCCTGGGCCACGCTGGGCGCGTTCATCCAGGGCCAGGCGGTAGTCGGCTTCGTCGACGCGGTGCTCATCGGCATCGGCCTGCTCGTTCTCGGCGTGCCGCTGGCGCTGCCGCTCGCGGTGCTCACCTTCTTCGGCGGCTTCGTGCCGATCATCGGCGCCTTTGTCGTCGGCGCGCTCGCCGTCCTCGTCGCCCTGGTCACCAAGGGCACGACCACCGCGCTGATCGTCACCGCCCTCATCTTCGCGGTGCAGCAGATCGAGGGCAACGTCCTGCAGCCGATGCTCCAGGGCCGGAGCCTGCGCCTGCACCCGGGCGTGGTGCTGCTCGCCGTCACGGCCGGCGGCGGGCTCTTCGGCATCGCCGGCGCCTTCCTGTCGGTGCCCGTCGTCGCGGTCGCCGCGGTGGTCCTGCGCTACCTCGGGGAGGTCGCCGACGGCCGGCCGCTGGACCTGGCCCGGCCGGCCACCGGTGCCGAGGCGGCCGCGGACCAGGACGCGCTCAGCGCGGAGCCGGGTGCGGCGCAGCGCGACTGAACGCCGCCGCTACCCTGCCGACCCGCCCAGTCGAAGAGGACGTGCCCCTGTGCCAGCGGACGACCCCGGAGCCCGGCCCGGTCCGGGCGCCCGGCTCGTGGCGGGCGCCGTGCACCTCTACACGGCTCTGGGCGCGGTGCTGGCCTTTCTCATCGTCGTGGCCGCCGTCGACGGCGACGAGGAGCGGGCGCTGTGGCTCGGCCTCGCCGCGCTGTTCGTCGACGGCACCGACGGCATGCTGGCCCGGCGCTTCCGCGTCAAGCACCGGATGCCGTGGTTCGACGGCGCGCTGCTCGACAACGTCGTCGACTACCTGACCTACGTCTTCGCGCCGATGATCCTGCTGCGCCAGAGCGGCTACCTGCCCGAGGGGGGCTGGGGCGACCTGGTCGCCGCCGTTCCGCTGCTCGCCTCCTGCTACCAGTTCTGCCGGGTCGACGCGAAGACCGACGACCACTTCTTTCTGGGCTTTCCCAGCTACTGGAACGTCGTCGCGTTCTACGCCATCGTCCTGAGCCTGTCCCCGGCGACGGTCACCGCCGTGCTGCTCGTCTGCGCCCTGCTGGTCTTCGTGCCGATCGGCTACCTCTACCCGTCCCGCATGCAGAGCCTGCGCACCCTGAACCTCACCCTGGCCGCGGCCTGGGCGGTGGCCTACGTCGTGCTCGTGGCGCAGCTCCCGGACCCCTCGCCGCTGTGGATCACGGTCTCCCTGCTGTACGTGGGCTACTACGTCGCGATGAGCCTGTTCCTGCAGGCGCGGCGCCGGCGGGTCGCCACGTGCTGATCGGGCTGCTGGCGGCGCTCGCCGCCGCCGTCGCCTTCGGCGTGGCCGCGGTCCTGCAGGGCCTGGCCGTCCGCCGCACCGCGGCGACCCCCGGTGTCGACCCGCGGCTGCTCGTCCGGCTGGTGCGCCAGCCGGCCTTCGTGGCCACGCTGGCGCTGAACGCGCTCGGCTTCGTGCTGCACCTGACCGCGCTGCAGTCGCTGCCGCTGTTCCTCGTGCAGGCCGTGATCGCCGCCAGCGTGGCCGTCACCGCCGTCTGCGCGGTGGTCGTGCTGGGCACCCGGCTGAGCCGCCTGGAGTGGGCCGCGGTCGTCACGGTCTGCGTCGGGCTCGCGCTGCTGGCGCCGTCGGCGCAGAGCAGCGAGGCGGCGGCGACCGGGTCGGGCCTGCGCTGGGCCATCTGGGCCGGCGTGCTGGCCGTGGCCGTCGGGGGCGCCCTGGCCGGCCGCCTCTACGGCCAGGCGGCGGCAGCGGGGATGGGCTTCGCCGCCGGTGTGGGCTTCGGCCTGGTCGGGCTGTCGGCCCGCCTGCTCCCGGACCTGTCCCCGGCGACGGTCGTGCGCGACGCGGCGTTCTACGCGCTGGTCGTCGCGGGCGCGATCGCCTTCCTGCTCTACGCGACGGCGATGCAGCACGGCTCGGTCACCACCGTCACGGCCGTGCTGGTGGTGCCCCAGACGGCGGTCCCGGCGGTGCTCGGCGTCGCGCTGCTGGGCGACCGGGTGCGCGAGGGCGCGACCCCGCTGGCCGTCGCCGGCTTCGTGCTGGCGCTGGCCGGAGCGACCGCCCTGTCCCGGCTGGAGGCTCAGCCGGGCGGCGAGGCCGCGATCATCGCCGCGGCCGGCTCGACCGACAGCCCGACCTCGGTCGAGGGCGGGTAGTCGCCGGCCTGCTCCGACGCCGTGTCGACGCGCACGAGCTCGTCGCCGGCCAGCCGCACCGTCAGGCGGGTCACCGGACCCAGGAAGCTGTGGGTCACGACGGTGCCCGACAGGCTGCCGGTGCCGGCCGCCCCGAGCCGCAGGTCGGCCGGGCGCACCAGCACCCGCACCGCCGAGCCGGCCGGCAGCCCGGCGACCACGTCGGCGGGCAGCCGGCGACCCGGACCGAGCAGGACCGAGCCGTCCGCGACGGTGCCGGACAGCGCGTTGTTGACGCCGACGAACTCGGCCACGAACGGCGTCGCCGGCCGCTGGTAGACCGTCGCGGGCACGTCCAGCTGCTCCAGCCGGCCCTGCGACATGACGCCGACCCGGTCGGAGATGGCGAGCGCCTCCTCCTGGTCGTGGGTGACGAACAGCGTGGTGATGGACAGCTCGGTCTGGATGCGGCGGATCTCCTCGCGTAGCTGCACCCGCACCTTGGCGTCCAGGGCCGACAGCGGCTCGTCGAGCAGCAGCACCTTGGGCTGGATCGCCAGCGCGCGGGCGAGCGCGACGCGCTGCTGCTGGCCGCCGGACATCTGGTGCGGGTACTTCGCCGCCTGCTGGCCCAGCCCGACCAGCTCGAGCAGCTCGCCGGCCCGCCGGCGGCGCTCGGTCGGCGTGACCTTGCGCAGCCGCAGGCCGAACGCGATGTTGTCGAGCGCGGTGAGGTTGGGAAACAGGCTGTAGGCCTGGAACACCATGCCCATGTCGCGCTTGCTGGCGGGCACCGAGGTGAGGTTCTGGCCGCCGACCAGCACCTGGCCCGAGTCGGCCGTCTCCAGGCCGGCCAGAATGCGCAGCGCCGTCGTCTTGCCGCAGCCGGACGGGCCCAGCAGCGAGACCAGCTCGCCGGGCCGCACGTCCAGGGTCAGCCCGTTCAGGGCCGGCACCCCGCCGTACGACCGGTGCAGGTCGGCCAGGCGGACCGCGGCGCCCTGTCCCCCGCTCACGCGGCGACCGCCGTGGGCGCGGCCGGCGCCAGCGTCTCGGCGCCGTCGCGGCGCCGGCCGACCAGGCGGGTGAGCACCACGAGCAGGACGAAGGCGAAGACGAGCGCCGCCAGCGAGACGGCGATGGCGAGGGCAGCGTTGCGCTTGCCGGTGAGGGTGATGGCCACCTGCAGGGTCTGGAAGTTCAGGAGCGAGGCCAGGGTGAACTCCCCGAGCACCAGCGCCACGGACAGCAGGGCGGCCGAGAGCACGGCGCCGCGCAGGTTGGGCAGGACCACGCGCAGCATGACGGTGGTCCAGGAGGCACCCAGGCTGCGGGCGGCCTCCGACAGCGTCTTGAGGTCCATGCCGGCCAGGCCGGCATCCAGGGCGCGGTAGGCGTACGGCAGGACGAGCACGACGTAGACGAACGTGAGCGTCAGCGGGGTGTCGCCGAACACGTACGTCACCCAGCTGTACAGCGGCGCGATGCCGACGACCAGCACGATGGCCGGAATGATCAGCGGGAGCAGGCAGAGGAACTCCACCAGCCGCTGCACCCTGGGCAGCCGCAGCCGCACCCAGGTCAGCGTCGGCACGAGCAGCACCAGCATGAGCACCGCGGTCAACCCGGCGAGCTCCATCGAGGTGACGATCGCGCCGCGCAGCTCCTCGTCCTGGGGAATGGCCCGCCAGGCGGAGAGGTCGCGCGCCCCGCCGACGCCCTTGGTGGAGAAGTCGAGCATGGCGTAGAGCGGCAGCACGAAGAACACGCCCGCGAGGCCGAGCACCATCCAGCGCACCGCCACGGTCGCGCGCCGGGCGGCCGGGCGGGTCACCGCAGCCATCGCGTCGTCCTTCTCTGCAGCAGCGCGTAGAGGGCCATGACGATCGTGACGACGATGACCATGGCCAGGCCGAGCGCCTTGCCGACGCCCTGCTGGCCGAGGATGACCTCGCCGGTCTGCAGGGCCCGGATCTGCAGCGGCACGATCGAGGCGCCCTGGGAGATCAGGGCGGCCGCCGTGGCGTACGCCGAGAAGGCGTTGGCGAACAGCAGCAGCAGCGAGCCCAGGAACGCCGGAGCCAGGATCGGCCCGCCGATGTGGCGCCAGTAGGTCCAGGCGTTGCCGCCCAGGTTGTCCGACGCCTCCCGCCACTGCGGGCGCAGCCCGTCGAGCGCGGGCAGGAAGACGATGACCATCAGCGGGATCTGGAAGTAGGTGTAGACGAGCACCAGCCCCGGCAGCTCGAAGATCCAGGCGCCGCCGGCGAACAGGTCGATGCCGAAGGAGTCGCGCAGCACGACCGTGACGATGCCCTCGAAGCCCAGCGTGGCGAGAAAGGCGAAGGCGAGGGTCACGCCGCCGAACTGCGCCAGCACGCCGGAGGCCGCCGTGACCGTCCGGCGGAGCCGGCCGTCCGGGCTGCCGGTGACGACGGCCCAGGCCAGCAGCGCGCCGGACACCGCGCCGATCGCCGCCGTCAGCGCGGACAGCTGCAGGCTGCGCAGGAAGGCGTCGCGGTAGGCCGGCCCGGACAGGGCGCGGACGTTGTCCAGGGTCACCCCGTCGGCGCCGTCCGAGAACGCCCCGGCGACGACGGTGAGCGTCGGGTAGAGCAGGAAGACGCCGACAAAGGCCAGGAACGGCAGCACGCCCAGGTGGTCGAGCAGCCGCCGGCGAGCGGCGGTCGGGCGCGGACCTGGCGCGGTCGCCGTCCCCTGGCGGCGGACGACGACCGCGTCGGAGACGGTCACGTCGGTCAGCGGATGGCCGCGGCCCAGTTGGCCGCGAGGTACTCCTTGGCCGTGGCCTGCTGGGCCTCGGTCTGGAAGACCGCGGTGCCCGAGGTGGCGGGCAGCTTGGCGAAGGCGGCCTTGTCGATGGTGCCGGCCTTGTCCATCGCCTCGGCGCGCACCGGCCGGCCGAAGCCCTTGAGCCAGAGGTTCTGGCCCTCGTCGGAGTAGAGGAACTCCTCCCACAGGCGGGCGGCCGCCGGGTGCGGGGCCTCCTTGTTGATCGCCTGGACGTAGTAGGAGCCGACCACCGCGTCGGACGGCACGGCGACCTTCCAGTCGACCTTGCCGGCCAGCGCGACCGTCTGCGCGGCGTTGGTGTAGTCCCAGTCGATGACGACCGGGGTCTGGCCGGAGGCGATGGTCGCGGGCGTCGGGTCGACGGGCAGGAAGTTGCCGGCCGCCTTGAGCTTGCGGAAGAACTCCACGCCCGGGGCGATGTCGTCGGCCGAGCCGCCGCTGCCCAGGGCCGCCATCACGACCCCGGCGAAGGCGGCGCCCGCTGTCGTCGGGTCGCCGTTGAGGGCGACCTTGCCCTTGTAGGCGGGCTTGAGCAGGTCCTGCACGCTGGTCGGGGCGGGCACCTTCTTGGCGTCGTAGCCGATCGACATGAAGCCGCCGTAGTCGCTGACGAAGCGCCCCTCGGGGTCCTTCAGCTCGGTCGCGATGTCGTCCCAGGTGGACACCTTGTACGGGGCGAACAGGTCGGCGTTGGCGGTCGCGACGGCCGGGCCGAGGTCGAAGACGTCCGGCGCGCGGTCGGTGCCCTTGAGCTGCTTGGCGGCGTTGATCTCGTCCTGGCTCGAGCCGTCCGGCTGAGCCGAATTGACCTTGATGCCGTACTTCTGGGAGAAGGTGGAGATGACCTCGCCGTAGTTGGTCCAGTCCGGCGGGAGGGCGATGACGTTGAGCTGGCCCTCCTGCTTGGCGGCGGCGATCAGCGCGTCCATGCCGCCGGCCTGCTCGGCGCTCGTGGCGGTGGCCACCGAGCCGGCGCCCTGCGTGTCGTTGGCGGAGGGGCGCTCTGGCGCGTTGCCGCAGGCGGTGAGCGCGAGGCACAGCACGAGAGCGGCGAGCCCCCCCGAACGGGGTACGGAGCGGGCGAGTCGGAAGGTGGGTGCCGGCACGGCAGAACTCCTCTGGAGGGTCAGCGGGCCCTGTGAGGGCCCGCTGGCGGACCGTACCCCAGCAGAACGACGCGCATGTGCACGCTTCTGCGGCATTGCTGCACCACTCGTGCAACGGTCCGGACCGGATCCGGGCCCACCCCCGCCCGAGCCCGGGAGCACGGCGCCGGCCCCGGAGGGCGGCGCCGGGGCCACCGGAGCCCGGGCACCGGCGCCCCGGCGAACTCGCCTGACCGGGTGCTGCGCGGCTACCCGCGCAGCACCGCGGCGAACAGCGCGCAGCCGTCGTCGATGGCGGCCTGGGCGCCGGGCGAGATGTTGCCCATGTCGAAGAAGCCGTGGATCATCCCGTCGTAGCGCCGGACCTCGACCGGCACGCCGGCGGCACGCAGGGCGTCGGCGTAGACCTCGCCCTCGTCGCGGAGCGGGTCGTACTCCGCCGTCACGACCACGGCCGGCGGCAGGCCGGCCAGCGAGCTGTGCTGCAGGGGCGACAGCCGCGGGTCGCTGTTGTTGGCCGGGTCAGCGCTGTAGTGGTTGAAGAACCACTCCATCGTCTCGGTCTCGAGCATGTAGCCCTTGCCGTTCTCGGCCCGCGACGGGTAGTCGCCGCCGGCGTCCACCGACGGGTAGATCAGGAACTGCCCGACCAGCGCCGGGCCGCCACTGTCGCGCAGCTGCTGCGCGACGACCGCCGACAGGTTGCCGCCCGCGCTGTCGCCCGCGACGGCCAGCCGGCCGTCGCCCTCGAGCTCGGCGGCATGCTCGGCGATCCAGCGGGTGGCCGCGACGACGTCGTGGGCCGCGGCCGGGAACGGCGCCTCGGGCGCCAGCCGGTAGTCGACCGCCACGACCACCGCGGAACAGCCGCGGCAGATGTTGCGCGCCATGTTGTCGTGGGTCTCGAGGTCCCCGATGACGAAGCCGCCACCGTGGAAGAACGCGACGACCGGGAACGGCCCGTCGCCCTCGGGACGGTAGACGCGGGCCCTCAGCTCACCCTCGGCGCCGGCGACCGTGATCTCGCGGGTCTCGCGGACCGGCACGACGTGCTCGGGCGCGCGCATGCCCGCGGTCATGCCCAGGTAGGCCTGGCGGCCGTCGTCCGGGCTGCCCTGGTGGAGGGGCGGCGCCTCCATGGTGGCCAGCATGTCGAGAACGGCGGCGATGTGCGGGTCGACCGGCACGGGATGTGTCTCCTTCGGAAGGGGGGGTGGTACGGGGGGTCAGGTCCGGCTGCCCTCGATGAGTGCCGACTGCAGGCGGTCGGCGGCGGCGAGGTCGGGGGTGCGGGAGGCGAGCACATCGGCGTAGAGAAAGGCCTCACCGAGCCGGACGAGGGCGAAGGCCAGGGCGTCGGCGTCGATGAGCGGCTCGAACTCCAGCTCGTCCTGGTCCTGGCGCAGGACCTGCGCGATGGCGTTGCGGATGTTGGTCTGGACGCGCCCGCGCGGGTCGGTCAGGACGCGGATCGTCAGCACCGGCTCGTCGTCGAGCAGCTTGCGCAGGCCCTCCGACCGGTAGACGAGCTGGTTCAGGTTGCGCATGGCGCCCGGGGTGACCAGGCCGCCGGGGCGGCGGTCCTCCCGCGCCCGGGACAGGGCCAGCTCCCAGGTGCGCTCGGTGAGCAGCCACAGCGCGTCGCCGAGCAGCGCCTCCCGTCCGCCGACGTGGCGGAACAAGGTGACCCGCGAGACGCCCAGGTGCGCGGCCATGCCCTGCATGTCCAGGCGGCGCCCGTCCAGCACCCACTGAGCCGCGCAGTCGACGGCGCGCTCGAGCAGGGTGGGCCCTGGCTCGGCGGTGGACGGGCTGGCGGACACGGGTCTCCAGGAAGAGGGTCACGCCCACCGCCGGCAACGCTGGCGGCGGCGGACGGACGGCTAGACGGCGCCGGGTGCGCCGGCCACGGGCGGCGGCTGCGAGCCGCCCAGGACGCTGTCGACGATGGCCTGGGCGGCCGCGCCGTACGGGGGAAGGAAGGAGTCGATCAGGTCGCCGGTCCCCCGCACGACGACGCCGCGCGGGTTGGAGAACTCCCGGAAACCCTCGATGCCGTGGTGGCGGCCGCTGCCGCTCTGGCCGATGCCGCCGAAGCCGAGCGAGGGCAGGGCGCCCTGGCTGGCGCAGACGTTGACGCAGGCTCCGCCGGAGGTCGTGCGCTGGAGCACGCGCTCGGCCTGCGCCTCGTCCTTGCTGAACACGTAGAGGCCCAGCGGCCGCTCGCCGGCGTTGATCTGCGCGATCGCCTCGTCGAGGTCGTCGTACGGCACGACCGGCAGGATCGGCCCGAAGATCTCCTCCTGCATGATCCGCAAGTCCGCCGGCGGGTCGATGACCAGGGTCAGCGGCAGCCGCCGGGTGGCCGGGTCACCGTCGCCACCGAGCTGGACCACGCGGACGCCGGCGTCCCGCGCCTGCGCGACCAGGTCGACGATCCGGTCGTGGTGCCGCTCGGTGATGATGCCGGCGCAGTCGCCGGAGGACGCGTAGCCCGGCAGCTGCCCGTCCACGTACGCCGTGGCGTGCTCGACGAAGGCGTCGAGCTGGTCGCGGGGCACCATCGCGTAGTCGACCGAGATGCACATCTGGCCGTTCTTGATGAGCTTGGTCCCGACGACGGTCCTGACGCTCTGGGCGTCGACGCTGTCGGCGGCCAGGACCGCGGGGCACTTGCCGCCGAGCTCGAGGGTGACGGGCACCAGGTTCTCGGCTGCCGCGCGCGCGATCTCCCGGCCGATGGCCGGGCTGCCGGTGTAGAGCAGGTGGTCCCAGCGCAGCGTCGGGAACTCCTTGGCCAGCGTCAGCCCGCCGACCGAGACCGCCACGCGGTCCTCGCCGAACGTCTCGCCGATCATGCGCGCGAGCAGCTCGGCGCAGGCCGGCGTGTAGTCCGACGGCTTGATGATGACCCGGTTGCCGGCGGCGAGCATCTCGACCAGCGGGCCGACCGAGAGGTCGAAGGGGACGTTCCAGGGGACGATGTTGCCGATGACGCCCTTGGCCTGGTAGCGCACGGCCGCCCGCGCGGTGCCGTAGAAGGCCGGATCGGCGAAGCGCTCCTCGTCGGCCATCCAGGTGTCGAGCTGCTCGAGGGCGTACGCGGCGCGCCCCGCGACGCCGAGGATCTCGACCAGGTCGGTGAACAGCTCCGGGTGGACCGCGAAGTCGGCGCTCATGGCCGCCCGGATCTCGTCCCGGTGGCCCAGCAGCATGCCGGCGAGGGCCATCAGGTGACCCTTGCGCTCCTCGGCGCTCGGGTAGGGGTCGGCGAGGAACGCCGTGCGCTGGAGGGCGTGCAGCCGGTGCAGGTCGGCGATCGCGGGACCGTCGTCCACGTCGGAGTGGCTGGGCGGGGTGACGAGCGTGGTCGTGGTCACGGAACCTCCAGAGGAAGGGGCCGCCGCTGCCGGGCCCGCAGGCCCGGCAGCGGCGAGGGGGTCTAGCTGGCGCCGGCTCGGCGTCGCCCGATCACGGTCGACAGCGCCACCGCGGCGACCAGAGCCGCGCCGGTGAAGAAGTCGGTGATCCACTGGCTGACGTCGTTGAGGTTCAGCCCGGACAGGGCGAACGCGACGAAGAACACCGCGAGCAGGGTGCCCACGACGTTGAACCGGCCGGGCCGGATCGCGGTCGCGCCGAGGAACGCGGCGGCCAGCGCCGGCAGGGTCAGGATCTGACCGCCGACCTGCGGGTTGGCGTTGCCGTTGCGGGCCACCAGCAGCACGCCGGCGATGGCACTGATCACCGCGCTGAGCACGAAGCTCAGCATCACCAGGCGGCGGACGTCGAGACCGACGAGCCGGGCCGCGGTGGGGTTGGAGCCGATCGAGTGCAGGTAGCGCCCGAACGGCGTGTGACCCAGCAGGTAGTAGACGACGATCGCGACCACCGCCAGCGCGTACAGGATCATCGGGATGCCGAGGAAGTTGTCCGCGCCCAGGGCCCCCAGCGTTCTGTCGCCGATGATGATGGTGTCACCATTGGTGTACAGCGTGATCAGACCGGCGATCACGCTGGCCATGCCCAGTGTCGTGATGAACGCGTTCACGCCGACGTAGGCGACCAGATAGCCGTTGAGCAGCCCGACCGCGAGGCCGATGGCCACGGCGAGGACCACGGCCACCGCCAGGGAGTACTCGAAGCGGGTGAGCGCTGCGGCCGTCGACAACGCCGTGAGCCCGGCGACGGACCCGACCGTGAGGTCGAACTGGCCGCAGACCAGCGGCACGATCGCCGCCAGCGCGAGCACCCCCGGCACCGAGTAGGTCCCCAGCACGCTGCGGAGGTTGGCTCCGCTGCGGAACGTCGCCGGGCGGTCCCAGAAGCTGGCGAAGATGAAGAACATCAACAGGAACAGGATGAGCAGGCCGTACTGCTCGAGCAGCGGCGTGACCCGCGACCACAGGGTCCGCGCGGGAGCCGTGCGCGGCCCTGCGTCCGGGCCGAGCCCGCTGCTGGCGACCGCGACCTCGGTCTCGTCCGTGGAGGCGCCTGCGGAGGTGTGGGCGGTGGTCATGAGGCGGCGACCTTCCGGGTCGTGTCACCCGCCGACGCGAACGCCAGCTCGGTGAGGCGGTGGGGCTCGATGTGGGGGGCAGCGACCTGCGCCACCACGCGGCCGTGGGCGAGGACGATGACGCGGTCAGCCACCCGGGACAGCTCCTCGAAGTCGGAGGTCACGACGATCACCGAGGTGCCCTCCTCGACCGCGCGACGGACGGCGCCGTAGATCTCGGCCCGGGCGTTGACGTCGACGCCCTGGGTGGGCTCGTCGAGCAGCAGCAGCTTGGGGCGGCGGCGCAGCCAGCGCGCCAGGACCACCTTCTGCTGGTTGCCCCCCGACAGCGTGCCGAAGGGCTGCTGGTCGGAGTGGGCCTTGACCATGTAGTCGGTGATCGACCTGCGGGCGTCCACGCCCTCGGCGCCGTGGCGGTGCCGCAGGCCGCGCCAGTAGTGCCTGACCTGGCTGGCCGACACGTTCTCGCGCAGGCTCATGTCCAGGAACGCCGCCTCGGCCGCCCGGTCCTCCGGGATGTAGGCGATGCCGGCGTCCATGGCCTGCTCGACGCCCTTGAAGCGGACCGGCTGGCCGTCCAGCAGCACCTGCCCGGCCGCCAGGGGGTAGGCGCCGAACAGCGCCTTGAGCAGCTCGGTGCGCCCGGACCCCAGGAGCCCGGCGATGCCCAGGACCTCGCCCTTGCGCAGGGTGAAGTCCACGCCGCGCAGCGGTCCCGCGACCAGGCCGCGGACCTCGAGCGCCGCCTCCTCGCTCTCCACCGGGGGCATCTCGGGAAAGACCCGGTCCAGGGCCCGGCCGACGATGAGCTCGACCAGGTCCATCTCGTTCTTGCCCTCGGTGTCGATGGTGGCGACGTGGCGCCCGTCGCGCAGCACGCTGACGCGGTCGGAGATGGCGATGACCTCGTCGAGCCGGTGCGTGACGAAGATGATCGTCTGACCGGCGGCGGCGTAGCGGCGCAGCGCGGTCAGCAGGACGTCGACCTCGGACGCCGGCAGCGAGGCGGTCGGCTCGTCGAGCACCAGGACGCCGTCGTGGCCGCCCTCCTGGTCCTGCAGCGCCCGGGCGATGGCCACCATGGTGCGGTCGGCCGGGCGCAGCAGGCCGACCGGCATGTCCGGCGTGGCCTGGATCTGGAACCGCTCGAGCAGCTCGGCGGTGCGCCGCTTGAGCGCCCTCCACTTGATGGAGCCGATCCCGGTGGTCTCGAAGCCCCGGCCGATGGCCATGTTCTCCGCGACCGTCATGGTGGGAAAGACGCCGGGGTTCTGGTGCACGAAGTGCAGTCCGGCCTGCCGCGCCCACTGCGGCGAGGTCTTGTCGGAGTGCGCGCTCGCCGTGCCCACCGTGATCTCGCCGCCCGGGTCGCCGTGGTAGACGCCGGCAAGCACCTTGATCAGGGTCGACTTGCCCGAGCCGTTGCCCCCGAGGAGCGCGTGGATGTGCCCGGGCTGCACCTCGAGCGACACGTCGTCGAGGGCACGGGTGCCCGGAAAGGTCTTCGAGAGGGAGGTGACGCGCAGGGCAGGGGCGCTGCCCTGCGCGTCACCGTGGAGCTGTGCCAACTCAGACGCCCCAGGCCTTCTTGTAGACCGAGCGGAAGTCCGGGAAGTCGTTGAACTCGGTGCCGGCCTTCGGCGGCAGGCCGTGGTCCTTGTCGACCAGGGTCCAGCCCACGCCCGAGTCGACCGGCGCGGTGCCGTTGAAGGCGCTGTTCAGGCTGTCGATCGTGGCCCAGCCGACCCAGGCCGGCGGCGTGATGTTGACGGTGTCGACCGCACCGGTGCGCACCAGGTCCAGCTCCGGCGCGAAGCCCTCACCGCCGATGACCATGACCTTGCCGGCCCGGCCGGCCTTCTGAATGCCGCTGACGATGCCGAGCAGCGTCGCGCCGGTGTACGGGCTCTTGACGACGTTGACGTCGGGGTTCTTCAACAGCTCGCCGGAGACCTTGGCCTCGAGCTTGGGGCCGAGCTCGGAGACCAGGAAGGTCGAGTAGACGATCTTGCCGCCACCCTTCTTGATGCCGCGCTGGAAGCCCTCGCTGGTGTAGTCGAGGATGCGGAACTCCTCGTCGTTGAACTGCAGCACGTTGGCCTTGTCGCCGAACCGCGCGATGGCGGAGTCCGCCTGCAGCTCCGCGTACGTGCGGGTGAACTCGCCCGGGTCGCCCTTCGCGGAGGCGTAGAACGGGATGGCGTCGAAGTGCTTGGCGCCCTTGAACTTGGGGTCGTCGCAGTCGAAGGAGTAGCCGGCCGAGATCTTGATGCCGGCGGCCCGGGCCTCCTCGAGCGGCTTGGCGACCAGCGGGCAGTCGATGGCCTGCAGCGAGATGGCGTCCGGCTTGGAGGCGATGGCCTGGCGCACCAGACCCGGCCACAGCGCGGGGTTGCTCTGTCCGTCGAGCAGCTGGGTCTGCCAGCCCAGCGCCTTGGCCGCCTCCATCTGGCCGGCCAGGGGCACCGCCGTCGAGATGGAGTTCTGCCCGGAGGAGATGAAGATGACGCGCTTGCCCTTGGCAGCGGGTCGCGGGGTCGCGTCCGGCAGGGTGCTGGTGCCCGCGTAGCCCTTCTCGACGTTCGCCTGCGCCGCCGCCTTCGCGTCGCCGCCGGCCGCCGAGGCCGGGGCCGAGGCGCCGGTCGAGCCCTCGGTGCCGACCGCGGCGGGCGCCTCGGGGGCCGCGTCCTCGCCGCAGGCGGACAGCGTCAGCGCCGACAGGGCCAGCACGGTGGCTGCCGCGCGACGACGCGCGGAGGTGTGGATGGACATCACGAAGAGAGCTCCTGGCTGTTGCAGGGACGGCCTGCGCGCCCGAGGCGGGCGGCAGGTCGAGACGAGGGGCGCGGAACGACGGACCGGGTGGCATCGCGCCTGACCGGTCCGGCCAGGTGGGCGACAGCCCGAAAGCGCACCCGGGAGTCGGGACGGGGCGTGACCGCCGCCTCCTCTCCGGGGTGACGCACGTTACATCTGCAGCGTGTGTTGCACATCACTTCTGCAAACTTGTTGCGGTGTCGTGGCAGAAACCCGACCGAGCACCGCCCCGCGGTGCGGGACGGTGCTCGGCAGGCGGGCTGGCGGGCGGCTCAGGCGAAGGGCGTGACCACCGGCCGCAGCGGCGCGACCACGTTGGGGGCGTACTCGGCGAGCACGTTGCGCGGCGCGTCCAGCGGGACGCTGTAGCGCCACTGCTGGCCGTCGATCTCGGTGACCGGCACGCCCAGCGCCGCGTTGTCGCTGTCGTGGGAGGCCAGGAAGTGGATGCCGTGGCTGGCGAAGGCGCCCTGGAACGGCGTGCTGCCGGCGGCGGGGTCGCAGGCCAGCTGCTCGTACGGCACGCCGTGCAGGGCGGCGTACCCGGCTTGCACCCGCGGATCGGTCGAGGCCTCCCCCGGCCAGGGGCGGGCCACCGGGTCGTCGCCGGTGCCGTCGTCCAGGCACGCGTCGTCGCGGTAGTAGGGCACCGCGGCGGCGTTGGTCGCGAAGGTCGGGCCGGTCGGCTCGAACACGTAGACCAGGGAGCCGGCGCGGCCCTTGCCGGCCACCTGCTCCGGCCGCAGCACCGCGCTCGGGACGTCGAAGGTCGGGTCGGCGGCGTCGAAGTACGCCGGCTGGCCGCCGACCGGCAGCGCGTCGACGTTGCCGACGTCGTCGTTGCGCCCGTCGATCGGCACGCCCTCGGGCTTGACCAGGTTGTAGTAGCGGTCGGCGACGCCCTTGTTGTAGTCCCAGGAGGTGTAGAGGCCATCGCTGGGGATCGGGTGCACGCGCACCCGGTAGCGGTAGACGTCGGCGTCGCGGTAGTAGGTCTCGGTCTTGGTGACGTTGGTGCCGGAGTCGGCGCCCCACACCTCGCGGATCGCCCGGACCGGCCCGGAGCGCCAGCCGAGGAGCGCGGCGTTGGCCTCCCAGTTGACCTGCTCGTCCTCGAAGCCGACGACGCTGATCGTCGAGTCGGGGCTCTGCTGGAAGGCCCGGCCCTTCCAGCGGTCGAGCAGGTCCGGGCCGTAGGCCGCCTTCCTCTTCCCCTTCCTGCCGGCCTGCGGGACCTGCGCGACCTGCAGCTCGCGCACCATCCAGCGGCCGGTCGCCCGCAGCCGGTAGGTCGGCGTGGTGACGGTCATCGCGTCGCGCGGGAAGCGGTCGGTGGACTGCCGCGCGACGGCGCCGGCGTCGTCGCAGACCGGCCCCGGCAGGTTCGGGCCGTAGCCGGTGTTGCTGGTGCCCAGTTTCTCCGGGTCCTCGGGGGCGAACGAGCCCCGGTCGAGCCAGCGGTCGGCGTCGGCGTCGCGCACCATCCGTACCTGGCCGTTCGCGGCGGTGAAGGAGGAGCCACCGGCCTGGCGGAACAGGTAGACGAACCGGGTGCCGGCCGGATCCAGGGGGTCGGCGATGGCCACCGCCCGGCCGTCAGCGGCGCCGGCCGGCGGGGCGGTGCCCGCGGGGGCGGCCGGGCCCGCGTCACGGGCCTGCAGCGCGACCTCGTCGTCGTCGTCGACGCCGGCGACCGGGTCGGCCATCGCGCGGGTGTAGTCCTGCGGCGTCTCCTGCGGCCCGAGGTGCACGTGCCCGGCAGCGATGGCTGCCTCGGCCTCGGCGGCGCTGGCCGCGTAGCGCGCCTCGCACGTGCCGAAGACCTTGCGCCAGGACTCCTCGCCCTCGGTGTGGGCGGTCGGCGCCCAGGCGTACGTCAGCTCCTGGTCGGTGCCGCTGTAGAAGGAGAAGTCCGAGCGGCCGTTGGCGAGGAAGTACGGGAAGCGCTCGTCGACCTGCACCGGCACCTCGCGCCAGGCCCTGCCCGTCCAGGAGTACGCCGCGACCTCGTCGACCGGCACGCCTGCCCCGGCACCGGGCGGCACGACCAGCGTGCCGTTGTGCGCGGTGCGCTCGCCGCCCACCTGCGCCAC
>JAOPWI010000030.1 GCA_025965755.1 Frankiales bacterium
GAGCTGTTGCGGGCGGGCGGCGGGCTGCTCGCCCTCGTCACCGTGGCCAACGTCGACGTGCTGCTGGCCCGGCACCACCTGCCGGCCCGCGAGGCCGGGCTCTACGCCGCCGGGGCCGTCTTCGCCAAGGGCGCCTTCTGGGCACCTCAGGTCGTCGTCGTGCTGGCCCTGCCCCGGCTCGGCGGCGCCCAGGGGCAGCGCGTGCTGCGGGCCTCGCTGCTCGCGGTCACCGGCTGCGGCGCCCTGCTGGTGGCCGGCACCGCCCTGCTGGCCCGGCCGCTGGTGGCGGTCGTGTTCGGCGAGCGCTACGCCGCGCTGGCGGACACCGCCTGGGCGTTCACCGCGCTGGGCGCCGCGCTGGCGGTCGCCCAGCTGCTGGTCTTCTCCGGCATCGCGACGCAGTCCATCCGGCTGGCGCTGCTGGTGGCGGCGACGGCCGCCGCGGAGGCCGCGCTGATCACCGTCGCCCTGCACGACTCGGTCGGCCAGGTCGTCGGCGCCGCGCTCGGCAGCGCCCTGGTGCTGGTGGCCGCCGGGGCGGTGGTCACGCGGGGCCGCTCCCCGGACACGCTGCCCAGTGGACGACCTTGACCTGCGCCATCTCGTCCAGCAGCTCGGGCCCGTAGCCGTAGCCCTGGCCGCTGCCCCGGTGCGGGTGGGCAGCTCCGCCGGGGGCCCCGCCGAAGGCGGCGTTGACCTTGACCGTGCCGACCGGGAGCTCGCGAGCGGCGCGCTGGGCGTGGGCCATGTGCGGTGTCAGGACGGTCGCGGCCAGGCCGTAGGCGGACTGCCTGGCCGCGGACAGCGCCTCGTCGAACGAGCCCACCACGCGGACCGCGGCCACCGGGCCGAAGGTCTCGTCGCGCATGAGGGCCATGTCGTCGGTGCAGCCGGTCAGCACGGTCGGCGGGTACCAGGCGCCGGCGCCCTCGGGCACCGCGCCACCGGCCAGCACCTGCGCGCCGGCGGCGACCGCCTCCTGCACGTGGCGGGCGACGACCTCGCGCTGCCGGCCGTCGACCAGCGGGCCGATCGGAAAGGACCCGGCGCGCTCGACCAGCGCGGCCAGGAACGGCTCGGCCACCGCCTCGTGCACGTAGACCCGCTCGATGCTCACGCAGATCTGCCCGGCGTTGGCGAAGGCGCCCAGAGCCACCTGCTCGGCGGCCCAGGCGGCGTCGACGCCGGCGTCCACGATGCAGGCGTCCTTGCCGCCGCCCTCCAGCACCGCGTGCGCGCCGGTGGTGGCGCAGGCCCGGGCGATCTCCCGGCCGGTGCGGGAGCTGCCCACGTGGTAGACGACGTCGACGTCCGGGTGCGCCGCCAGCCGGGCACCCGTGCGGCCGTCGCCGTGCAGCACCTGCAGCACGCCGGCCGGCAGCTGCGCGGCGAGCAGCTCGGCCACCCGGGCGCCGGACAGCGGGGTGCGCTCGCTGGGCTTGAACACCACCGGGTTGCCCGCCGCGAGGGCGGCGCCCAGGCCCTGCAGGCAGATCGCCACCGGGTCGTTCCAGGGGGTGAGGACGGCGCAGACGCCGCGCGGCTCCCAGGTCATGAGGTCCAAGGCGTCCCAGCCGCCCTGCAGCGCCCGGCCGCGGTGGAGCTGGCCGAGCTCGGCGTACTGCTCGAGGGTCCCGATCCCGGCCTCGACGCCGCCCCGGCTGTCGCCCAGCGGCTTGCCGCCCTCGCGGGCCTGCAGCTCGGCCAGCTCCTCCAGCGCCTCGCGCAGGGCCCGCGCGCCTGCCTTGAGCATGGCGGTGCGGTCGCCGGCGCTGGTGCGCGCCCAGCCCGGGGCGGCCTTGCCGGCGGCCGCCACGGCGGCGTCGACCTCTGAGGGCCCGCAGAGCGGGACCCGGCCCACCAGGCTGTCGTCGCGCGGGTCGAGCACGTCGATGCGCTCGGCCGGGCCGGGGACCCAGGACCCGTCGAGCAGGATCGGGGCGGGGTCGAGCTGCACGCGTGCCTCCAGGGGGCGACCGGACGTCCCGTGCGGCTACCCCCGTGGCCGCTCGTGACACTCTGCGGCGTCGCGTGACGCACACCACCCCGAGGAGACCTCCCCGTGGCGCAGCAGCATCTGGACCGGCTCACCAGCATCGACGCGGGCTTCCTGCACCAGGAGGACGGCGGCGCCCACATGCACATCGGGGGCCTGGGCGTCTTCGACGGCCCGGCGCCCTCCGGCGAGCAGTTCCGGGAGCACATCGCCTCCCGCCTGGTGCTCGTGCCGCGCTACCGCCAGCGCCTGGTCGAGATGCCGTTCGGCACCGGGCGCCCGGTGTGGGCCGAGGACCCGGCGTTCCGGATCGGCTACCACGTGCGGCACACCGCGCTGCCGGCGCCGGGATGCGACGAGCAGCTGCGCACGCTGATGTCCCGCATCGCCAGCCAGCGGCTGGACCGCACCAAGCCGCTGTGGGAGCTGTGGCTGGTGGAGGGCCTGGAGAACGGCCGCTGGGCGGTCATCAGCAAGACCCACCACGCGATGCTCGACGGCGTCGGCGGCGTGGACCTCATGACGGCGCTGCTGGACCTCTCGCCCGAGACCCGCCAGGTCGAGCAGCAGCGCTGGGTGCCCCAGCCGACGCCGGGCACGGTCGGCCTGCTGGCGCACGGTGCCCGCGGCGCGCTGCGCAACCTGACCCGGCTGTCCGGCAAGGGGCTGAGCCTGGCCGTCCATCCGGACCGGGCGGCCCGCGAGCTGGTGGCCACCGCGACCGCGCTGGCCGCCGCCGCCGGGCCGATCCTGAACGGCGCGCCTGCCTCGCCCCTCAACCGCCGGCCCGGCCCGCACCGCCGGGTCGAGATCGTCCGGACCTCGCTGGAGGACTACAAGCAGGTCAAGAAGGCCTTCGGCGCGACCGTCAACGACGTCGTGCTCACCGCCGTGGCCGGGGCGCTCGGCCGCTTCCTCGCCCAGCGCGGAGTCACCGTCGACGGGCTCGAGCTGAGGGCCTGCGTGCCGGTCTCGCTGCGCACCGTCGACACCTCGGGCGCGGCCGGCAACGAGATCACGATCATGACCGCGCCGCTGCCCGTCGGCATCCAGCACCCGACCGAGCGGCTGGCCCGGGTCCGGCAGTCGATGGAGCACCTCAAGACCAGCCGGCAGGCCGAGGGCGCCAAGGTGCTGACCTCGATCGAGAACGCGCTGCCGCCGGCGGTCCTCGCCCGCGCCTCGCGGCTGGGCTTCTCGAGCCGGATGTACAACCTGCTGGTCACCAACGTGCCCGGCCCGCAGCTGCCGATCTACCTGCTCGGGCGCCAGCTGCAGGAGCTGGCACCGCTGGCGTTCCTCGCCCCCGAGCACACCCTGGCCATCGCCATCATCAGCTACAACGGCGCGGTGACGTACGGCCTGCTGGGCGACGCGGACGCGCTGCCGGACCTGCCGGAGCTGGCCCAGCACGTGCGGGACTGCCTGGCCGAGCTGGTGGCTGCGGCGACCAACCAACCGGTCCCCGCCTGACGGTCCCCACCTGAGCGTGCTGCCTAGTGGCCGGCCTCGTCCCAGGTCACGCCCAGGCCGACGCTGACGTCGAGAGGCACGTCCAGCGGGTAGGCGCTGCCCATCTCGCGGCGCACCAGCGCCTCCAGCGCCTCCCGCTCGCCGGGCGCGACCTCGAGCACCAGCTCGTCGTGCACCTGCAGCAACAGCCGGCTGCTCATCCGCTCGTGCGCCAGCCCGCGGTGCACACCGAGCATCGCGAGCTTGATGATGTCGGCTGCGCTGCCCTGGATCGGGGCGTTGAGCGCCATCCGCTCGGCCATCGACCGGCGCTGGCCGTTGTCGCTGGTCAGGTCGGGCAGGTAGCGCCGCCGGTCCAGGATGGTGGAGGTGTAGCCGTCCTTGCGGGCCTGGTCGACGACGTCGCGCAGGTAGTCGCGGATGCCGCCGAACCGCTCGAAGTACGCGGCCATCTGCTCCTTGGCCTCGTCCGGCGTGATGCGCAGCTGCTGCGCCAGGCCGTACGCGGACAGCCCGTACGCCAGGCCGTACGACATGGCCTTGACCCGGCGCCGCAGCTCCGGGTCGACCTGCTCGACCGGAACGCCAAAGGCCCGGGACGCCACGAAGGTATGCAGGTCCTCGCCGGTGTGGAAGGCCTCCTTGAGCCCGTCGTCCTGGGACAGGTGGGCCATGATCCGCATCTCGATCTGGCTGTAGTCCGCCGTCATCAGAGACTCGTAGCCGGCACCCACGACGAATGCCTGCCGGATCCGCCGGCCCTCGGCGCTGCGGAT
>JAOPWI010000042.1 GCA_025965755.1 Frankiales bacterium
CGCGTCATCCGGCCAGGCATCGACGCCCGCGCCGCAGGTCTTGAGCCGCCGCCCTCGGGGTGCTTCCCGGCAGCGGCGCGCCGGTGATCGGCGGCGCGGTCGGGCCGACGTCGTCGGACGAGCGGGAGCCCGTCGCGGCCGGCCGGCAGGCGGCTCAGCCGACCAGCGAGGCGGGGAACAGCGGTCGCCCGGCGCGCTGGTCGGCCCCGCGCCGGAACGGCTGCGCCGCGACCAGCCGGCCGAACACCTCGGTCGGGACCGGCCGGCTGAACGTGAAGCCCTGGCCGAGGTGGTAGCCGAGCTCGCGGAGCATGTCGGCCTGCTCGGGATGCTCGATGCCCTCCGCGACGGTGCGCATGCCGAGGGCGCTGGCCAGGCCGGCGATGGCGCCGACGAGGGCGTGGCCGGCCGGATCGCTCAGGTCGTCCACGAAGGGCTTGCTGAGCTTGAGGATGTCGATGGGAAAGGTGCGCAGATAGGACAGCGACGAGTAACCGGTGCCGAAGTCGTCGAGCGACAGGCTGACGCCGAGCGCCGCGAGCGCGCGCAGCACCCGCAGAGCCGCCTCGACGTCGTCCATGAGGATGCTCTCGGTGATCTCCAGCACGAGGCACTCAGGGCGCAGGCCGCTGTCGCGCAGCGCCCGGTCGACCTCGTCGACGATCTCCGGGTCGGCCAGCTGGCGGCCGGACAGGTTCACCGAGACCTTCAGGTCGCGGGCGTTGGGGATCTCGCGCTGCCACACCGCGAGCTGGTGCACCGCGGTCCGCAGCACCCAGCGACCGATCGGCACGATCAGCCCGGTCTCCTCCGCCAGGCCGATGAACTCGGCCGGCGGCACCATGCCGACGTCGGGGTTGTTCCAGCGCAGGAGGGCCTCCGCGTCGGCGACCGCACCGGTCGGCAGGTCCACGAGCGGCTGGTAGAAGAGCACGAACTCGTGCCGCTCGAGGGCGCGCTGCAGCGCCCCGCGCAGCTCCAGGCGGCGCACCGCCTCCTCGTGCATGCTCTCCTCGAACAGCCGGTAGCGGTTCTTGCCGGCCTCCTTGGCGCGATACATCGCGGCGTCCGCGTTGCGCAGGACCTCCGACCCGCCCTCCGCGCCGACCAGCTCGGCGATGCCGATGCTGGCGTGCACCATGGCCTCGCGGCCCTGCAGCATCACGGGCTGCTCCAGCGCGGCCAGCAGGCGGCCGGCCACGTCGACGGCGGCCTCCAGGCCGCTGATGTTGCGCAGCAGCACGGCGAACTCGTCGCCGCCGAGGCGCGCCGCCACGTCGTCCTCGCGCAGGCAGCCGCGGATGCGGTCGGCCACCTCCACCAGCAGCAGGTCGCCGGCGGCGTGGCCGAGGCTGTCGTTGACCGTCTTGAAGTCGTCCAGGTCGAGCAGCATGACCGCGGCGGGGCGCCCCTGGGTCTGCACCTCGACCAGCGCGTCGGTGATCTCGCTGGCGAGCAGCGCTCGGTTGGCCAGCCCGGTCAGCGCGTCGTGGTAGGCGTCGTGGCGCAGCCGCTCCTTGAGCCGGCTGAGCTGGTCCAGGCTCTTCTCCAGGCGGCCGTTCTCCAGCGCCATGCTGGCCTGGGTGCCCAGGGTGCGGAACAGCTGCAGGTCGGCGGCGTCGAACGTCGCGACGTCGCCCATCCGGTCGGCGACGACCAGCTGGCCGAGCACGCGGCCGTCGCTGACGAGCGCGACCGCCATGGCGTCCTTGTGCGGGGTGTCGCCGAACTGCTCGGCCATCTGCTCCGCGCTCGCGGGCGCGGGCAGGAAGACGGTGTCGGGCACCCCGCCGCCGGCGCCCTCGGGCAGCGGAACCATGGACTCCTGCTCGTCGCCGGGCCCGAGGCGGGTGCGCAGGCGCGGCTCGCTGGTGCTGGACGGGAACAGCGTGAGCTCGGCGAACTCGGCGCGGAACATCGTGCGGATCTGGATGAGCAGGCCGCTGATGGCGGCCTCCAGCTCGGGCGCCGCGGCGACGGTCTGGGTGGCCCGGTAGAGGAAGTCCAGGCGCTCGTGGTTGTCGCGCTCGGTGAGGTAGGCCTTGTAGGCGGCGTAGAACAGCGCGACCGGGACGCTGAGCAGGACCGGAGCGCTCCACGACTGGTTGAGCAGCAGCACCGCGATGGAGCCGAAGCTGCTGTTGGCGACCGACAGCACCGCGGCGCCGGCCAGCGCGGTGGCGATGCCGGCGATCTGCAGGGAGCCTTCGGCCAGCGACATGGCGACGAAGGTCAGCAGAGCGCTGCCACCGGCAGCGAGCAGGACCGCCAGCAGGGCGGCGATCCACAGGCGCGGACCGAGATTGCTGCGGTCCGGGCTCACCCAGTCGAACAGCTGGCCGGCCAGCAGCGTCATGAGCATGAACTGGGCCAGGTTGAACAGCAGCTTGTGCAGCGACTGGCGGCGGTGCAGCACGAGCGACGCGCCGACGCCGACGAGCAGGCAGAGCACGAGCTGCCAGCGCGGCACGACGACCAGGCCGACGACGAGAGCGACCTCGCTGAAGGTGAACGAATAGGCGTTGCGTCGCAGCTGGAGGTGGAAGACGAAGACCTCGGCCAGCGCGAAGCAGGCGATCAGCAGCCAGCCGGCCAGCACGGGTGGCGCTGAGGCGGGGCCCGGCTCGCGCAGCGCGAAGACGACGTCCAGGCCGATGAGCGTCGCGATGAGCAGCTGGATGCGCTGTTGGCCGTTGAGCCGGAACAGGCGCACGACAGGGGGGCGGTGCAGCCGGGCGCTCCCGCTCCCTGCCTCGCTCATCGCCTGCTCCTCGCGCTCGTCCATGAGTACGTCGGGGTGGTGTCTCAGACCAACATCGGTCGCTGACCAGGCGAGATGTAGTACCGGGACGGGCCCCGCCCGGGTGACTCCTGGGGTGGCTCTTTCCGGGGGGTCCGGAAACGCCCGAAGGGCGGCAGGTGCGCTGTGCGCGCACCTGCCGCCCTTCGGTCCTGCGGGGTCTAGCTCCAGTCGGCGCTGGACCAGCCGACGCCGCTCCAGCCGACGCCGCTCCAGCCGACGCCGGACCAGCCGACGCCGCTCCAGCCGACGCCGGACCAGCCGACGCCGGACCAGCCGACGCCGGACCAGCCGACGCCGCTCCAGCCCACGCCGGACCAGCCCACGCCGGACCAGCCGACACCGGACCAGCCGACGCCGCTCCAGCTCACGCCCGACCAGCCGACACCGCTCCAGCCGGCGCCGGTCCACTGGCGGCCGTTCCACTCGCCGTCCTTCCAGCTCGTGCCCAGGGCTGCGGAGGGCGCCCAGGTGGCGCTGTGGAACGGCGTGCCGAAGATGTCCTGCTCGCCCTCGAGGGTGACCCCGTTGAGGGTCAGGTGGTAGCCGCCGCGGGCTCCCTCGATCGTGCCCAGGCCGACGGACGGCTTGTGCAGCTGGACGGCCATCGTGTTGGTCGGGGTGTTGTAGGCCCGGACCAGGTCCAGCGCGCCGCTGCCCTGCGCGACCGAGTCGGCGTCGTTGAGCCGGACCGCGGAGCGCTTGAGCAGGTCCTTGAGCTGGTCAGGGGTGATGCGGGGGCGCTGCTGAATGATCAGCGCCGCGGCGCCGGAGGCGTACGCGGCGGACTGCGAGGTGCCGCTGCCGCGGAAGAACCGGTCGCCGACGCGGGCCTTGGGGTGCTCGCTGTCGAGGTAGCCGCCGGGCACGCGCAGGCTGGTGACCGACTTGCCCGGGGTGACCAGGTCGGGCTTGCGCTCCCGGCTGCCCCAGCTCGAGAAGTCCGGGATCGTGTCGTCGCTGCGGTCGACAGTCGACTGCGTGTCCTCGGCTCCGACCGCCAGCACGAACGGGTTGGTGGCCGGATTGGTCATGGTGCCGCGCCGTCCTGCGCCGTGGTTGCCGGCGGACACGACGACGAAGATGCCCTTCTTCCAGGCCACCTCGACGGCGTAGGACAGCGGGTCCATGGTGTAGGCCTGCAGGCCGTCGGTGCCGAACGACAGGTTCAGGACGCGGATGTTCATCCCGTTGTCGTTCTTGTGCTGCACGACCCAGTCGATCGCGGCGATGACCTGCGAGACGTCGGTGGCGCCGACCGCGTCGGCGGCCTTGACGCTGATGATGCGGGCGTCGGGGGCCGCGCCGGCGAAGGTCGTCGCCGTGTTGGTGGGCGACCAGGCGTCGTCCTTGCCCGCGATGAGGCCGGCCATGAAGGTGCCGTGGCCGTTGGTGTCGAAGCCGGCGACCGCCGGGTCCTGGCTCTCCTCGGTGAGGTCGGGGCCGACGATGACCTGGCCCGGCTTGTCCAGGCCGCCGACCGGGCTGGTGCCCGAGTCGATCACGGCGACATCGACGCCCTCGCCGGTGAAGCCGTTGGCGTAGAACTTGTTGGCGCCCATGGCCCGCAGCGAGTTGTAGACCGACTCGGGGTCGGCCACCTCGTTGTAGCTGCCCAGGCCCTCGGGGGCGGTGTCCTGCAGCTGCACGCCCGCGTTGGCCGTGACGGCGGCGACGCCGCTGGCCGCGCGCAGCGCCGTGACCGCGGACGACGGGACGCTGGCCGACAGCGTGCCCAGCGCGGTCATCTCCCGCTCGACGGTGCCGCCGAGCCGGACCACCGCGGCGGCGGCCCGGTCCAGGCCACCGGTGGTGGCGCGGACGATGACCGCGGCGGTGCCCGCCGTGGCACTGACCGCGGGGGTGGGCGTGCTGGCGAGCGCGGCGGGGGCGGCGCCGAGGCCGCTGGCGAGCACGCCGGTGAGCAGGGCACCGACGACGGCCGGCCGTCCACGGCGCTTCGTGTCGTTCCAGGTAACTCCCCGGAACATGGGGGGAATGGTGCTCATGCGGTTCCTTCCGCGAGTCGGTGGCGCTTGCTGCTCTGGTGTTCGACGCCGCATGCGGGGGACTGCAGGAGCGCCCGGAGCAACTTGTTGCGTCACTCGGGTTAGTCCCATCGGCAGTTCCGCCACGCGCACGAGGGCGGCCGGCGCGGATGCGCCTGCCGCCCTCGTGGGGGGTCGTCCCGGACGGGCTAGACGCCCCAGCCGCCGTTGCTCCAGCCGACGCCGGACCAGCCGACGCCGCTCCAGCCGACGCCGGACCAGCCGACGCCCTGCAGGCCGCCGCCGGTCCAGGCGGTGCCCGCGGTGCTCAGCGGCGCCCAGTCGCCGGCCGTGAACGGGCGGCCGAAGACGTCCATCTCGCCCTCGAGGATCTGGTCACCGGCCTGCAGGTGCATGGTGCCGCGAGCGCCCTCGAGCGTGCCCAGACCGGTCGACGGCGCGTGCTTCTGCACGGCCAGCAGGTTGGTCTTCGCGTTGTACAGGGCCGACAGGTTGAGCGCGCCGGCGCCCTGCGCCCGCAGGTGCGCGACCGGCAGCTTGGAGGCCGTGCGCGTCATCAGCTCCTTGAGCTGGTCCGGAGTGATGGCCGGTCGCTGCTGGATGACCAGCGCGGCCGCTCCGGAGATGTACGCCGCGGCCTGGCTGGTGCCGCTGCCGCGGAAGAACCGCTCGCCGACGCGGGCCGAGGGGTAGTTCTCGTCGGCGTGCGAGCCGGGAACGCGCAGGCTGGTCACGGACTTGCCCGGCGCCACCAGGTCGGGGGTGCGGGTCTCGGTCCCGAAGCTGGAGAAGCCCGGGATCGTGTCGTCGGCCCGGCCCGGGGTGTTGTGGGTGTCGACGGCGCCCACGGCCACGACGAACGGGTTGGTCGCCGGGTTGGTGAGCGACTCCAGGCTGGTGCCGCGGTTGCCCGCGGAGACCACGACGAAGATGCCCTTCTTCCAGGCCGCCTCCACCGCGTGCGACAGCGGGTCGAGCTGGTAGCCCTGCACCCCGTCGGTGCCGAACGACAGGTTCAGGACGCGGATGTTCATTCCGTTGGCGTTCTTGTGCTCCACGACCCAGTCGATGCCGGCCATGACCTGGCTGACGTCGGTGGCGCCGGCCCTGTTGGCGGCCTTCACCGCGATCACGCGGGCGTCCGGAGCGGCGCCCACGAAGCTGCCGGACAGGTTGCCCAGGCTCATGTCCCGGTCCTTGCCGGCGATCAGGCCGGCGAGGAAGGTGCCGTGGCCGTTGGTGTCCACGGTGTTGCTGGCCGAGACCGCGGCCTCCTCCGACAGGTCGGGGCCCTGCACGAGCTTGCCGGGGGCGTCCAGGCCCTCGACCGGGGAGACGCCCGAGTCGATGATCGCGACGTCGACGCCCTTGCCGGTGATTCCGCCCAGGTAGTAGCGGTGCGCGCCCATGGCCAGCAGCGAGTTGTAGACCGAGTTCGGGTCGACCTTCGGGCTGTAGTTCATCGGCCGGCCCTGCAGGGTGACCGTGCTGTCCCGGGTGACCTCCGCGACGCCCGCGGCGGACCGCAGCGACGTGAGGGCCGAGGCCGGAACGGTGCCCGTGACGGTGTCGAGCGACGCCAGGGACCGGCGGACCGTGCCGCCCGCGGCCTTGACGGCGGCCGCGGCCTCGTCCAGCTGTCCGGGCGTGGCCCGCACGAGGACCGATTGCGGGGCATCGGACAGGCCCGGTCCGCTGGCCAGGGCGGCGGGAGCGGCGCCGAGGCCGGAGGCCAGCAGGCCGGTGAGGAGCGCGCCGACCACGGCGGGCCGCCGACTGCGTTTCGTGTCGTTCCAGGTGACGCCCTGGAGCGAGAGCTTCTCGTTCATGCGGTTCCTTCCGCGAGGGGGTTGCTGCTTCCTGCGTTCAGAACGTGTGATCGACGCCTCAACGCCTCGGCCACACGTCCGCGCAGCGCAACTCCCCACGCGAACGGCCTAGTCAGGCAGGCAGCCCACCTGGGCGACCGGTAGCCCGGTGCGGTGGCACACCCAGAACGGGTCCGGCCCGAGATCGGGCTCGACGAACAGCGCGTGGTCGCGGCAGGTGGGGCACAGCGGCCACAGCGGGTCGTGCCGGTGGTGGACGGCCTCCTGCACGTCCTGGGCCAGCAGCCCGGCCAGGTGTTCACCGCCCGCCGGCCACTGCTCCAGCCACCACTGCCGGGCGGGCAGCGCCGCCGCGAGCTCGGCGGCGTACCGCCCGTGCAGGTCGTGCTCGACCGCCGCGGCGGCGTCGCGCAGGCTCAACCGCCCGACAGCACGTCGTCCGCGTCGACGATCGTGTAGGCGTAGCCCTGCTCGGCGAGGAACCGCTGCCGGTGCGCGGCGTACTCCTGGTCGAGCGTGTCGCGGCTGACCACCGTGTAGAAGTGCGCGGTGCGGCCGTCCTCCTTCGGGCGCAGCACCCGGCCGAGGCGCTGAGCCTCCTCCTGCCGGCTGCCGAACGTGCCGCTGACCTGGATCGCGACCGTGGCCTCGGGCAGGTCGATGGAGAAGTTCGCGACCTTGGACACGACCAGCCCCGGAATCTCCTTGCGGCGGAACAGGTCGTAGAGGCGCTCGCGCTCGGCGTTCTTGGTCGACCCCTGGATGACCGGCATGTCGAGCGCCGTGCCCAGCTCGTCGAGCTGGTCGAGATAGGCGCCGATGACGAGAACCTGGTCGTCGTGCCGCTCGACCAGCGCCTTCACCACGCGGATCTTCGTGTGGGCGGTCGCGCCGATCTTGTAGCGCTCCTCCGGCTCGGCCGTGGCGTACGTCAGGCGCTCGGCGTCGGTCATCGTGACGCGCACCTCGGTGCAGTCGGCCGGCGCGATGTAGCCCTGCGCCTCGATGTCCTTCCACGGCGCGTCGTAGCGCTTGGGGCCGATGAGGCTGAAGACGTCGCCCTCGCGGCCGTCCTCGCGCACGAGCGTGGCGGTGAGGCCGAGCCGCCGGCGGGACTGCAGGTCGGCGGTCATGCGGAACACCGGCGCGGGCAGCAGGTGCACCTCGTCGTAGACCACGAGGCCCCAGTCGCGGGCGCTGAACAGCTCGAGGTGGACGTACTCGCCCTTGCGGCGGGTCGTCATCACCTGGTAGGTCGCGATGGTGACCGGCTTGATCTCCTTCTTCTCGCCGGAGTACTCGCCGATCTCGTCCTCGGTCAGGGTGGTCCGCTTGAGCAGCTCGGACTTCCACTGCCGGCCGGAGACGGTGTTGGTCACCAGAATGAGCGTGGTCGCGCCGGCCCGGGCCATCGCGGCCGCGCCCACGATGGTCTTGCCGGCGCCGCAGGGGAGCACCACGACGCCGGAGCCGCCGTGCCAGAAGCCGTCGACGGCCAGCTGCTGGTAGTCGCGCAGCTGCCAGCCGTCCTGCTTCATGTCGATCGGGTGCGCCTCGCCGTCGACGTAGCCGGCGAGGTCCTCGGCCGGCCAGCCGGCCTTGAGCAGCGCCTGCTTCAGCCGGCCGCGCTCGGAGGCGAAGGCCAGGATGGTGTCGGGGTCCAGCCGGGCGCCCAGCATGGGCGCCACCTTCTTGCTGCGGGTGACCTCCTCGAGCACGGCCCGGTCGGTCGTGCGCAGCACCAGGCCGTGCACCGGGTCGTTCTCCAGCCGCAGCCGGCCGTAGCGGTCCATGGTGTCGGCGACGTCGACGAGCAGCGCGTGCGGCACCGGGTAGCGGCTGTAGCGCACGAGGGCGTCGACGACCTGCTCGGCATCGTGGCCGGCGGCCCGCGCGTTCCAGAGCCCGAGCGGGGTGAGCCGGTAGGTGTGGACGTGCTCCGGGCTGCGCTCGAGCTCGGCGAACGGGGCGATGGACTGCCGGCACTCGGCCGCGAGCGGGTGGTCGATCTCCAGGAGCAGGGTCTTGTCGGACTGCACGATCAGCGGGCCGTCGGGAGTCGTCACAGCAGGAGTCAACGCCTCTCGGCGTCCGCGCCTTCCTGCAGGTCGGCGACGCCGGTGATCCGGTGCACCGAGAAGGTGCGGTCCTCGTGCCGCAGGTGGTCGTACGCCGAGACGTAACCGCCCTCGACGCTGCGCGGCTCGACCACCCGGCCGGTGGATCGCCCCTGGGCGTCGACGTAGCCGACCCAGACCTGCCTGCGCTCGCGGGCGGCGTTCTGCATGAAGGCCAGCACGTCCGACGGTGCGGTGTGCGTGGTCGTCACCGGAGCCCGGCGGGCGGCCCTGGCGGCGATGTCGCCGGCCCGCAGCGCCGTCACGGCCTCGGCGAGCTGCTCGTCGCCGAGGGACGGCTCGCTCCACCGGTTGGGGCGCTGGCGCAGCGCGGTGCGGCGGGGCTCGGGCCCGGTGAGCAGCAGGGCGCCGCCGGGAGCCTCCGGCGCGGGGGCGTAGCCGAGCGACCGCAGCACCTCCAGCACCTGGTCGACCGGCGCGCTGCTGGTCACGACCGTCGGGGCCAGCCGGCGCAGGCGCAGCGCGGCGACCTTCCGCTGCGCCAGCACCTCGGTGAGCATCGCCTCGTCGTCGCAGCGGACGTAGGACGTGGCGGCCCCCACCCGCATGCGGCCGTGCCGCCGGGCGACGTCGTCGATCAGGTAGGTCAGCGACTGCGGGATCGGGGTGCGGCTGCGGCTGCGGAACAGCTCGTGCAGGTCGCTCGCGCTGCGGCCCAGGTCGAGCGCGCGGCGCACGCTCGCCTCGCTCACCCGGTAGACGGTCGCGCCGCCGGTCGACTCGACATCGGCCACCACCAGCAGCTCGCGGGCCAGGTCGCGCTCGAGCGGGCCGGGAGCCACCACGGTCAGGTCCGGCTGAACGAGCACGTGGTCCAGCGGGTCGGGCAGCACGGCCCCGAGGGCGCGGGCCGCGGCGCGGTCGTCGCCGTCCAGGAGCAGCCGGCCGGCCGCGGACAGCCCGCCGCGGCC
>JAOPWI010000069.1 GCA_025965755.1 Frankiales bacterium
ATCGCGGCGTAGGACCCGCGGACGGCGACCGGAACGACCGGTGCACCGGCCGACAGCGCGAGCGCGGCCGCTCCCGGGCGAAAGCGCGCCGGCCAGCCGTCCGGCGATCGGGTGCCCTCGGGAAAGACGACGACGTGCCAGCCGTCGGCGAGCAGCCGCCCCGGGGTGGCCGACGGGGCGCCGCCGCGGCGCTCGATCGGCACGGTGGCGAAGGCGAGCGCCGTCCCGGTGGCCTTCCACCACGACGTGAAGAAGTAGTCGGCCGCGGCAGCCACCACGGTGCGGCCGCGCAGCGCCGGCGGCAGGGCGGTCAGCAGCGCCGCGGTGTCCAGGTGCGAGCTGTGATTCGGCGCCAGCACGGCCGCCTCGTCGCCCAGCCCGGTCAGGCGCTCCAGGCCGGCGACCTCCAGGCGCACCTCGGCCCGCACCAGCGGGGCCAGGCCGGCGGACTGCACCACCGCGCGGGTCCACCGGGCCGGCAGAGTGCGCGCCCACGCGGTCGAGACCTCGCGCGCCGGCTCGGGCTCGGGGCGCGGCGCCGTGGCCGGCGTGGAAGGCACGTGGCCCCAGCGGAAGTCCCGGGCCAGGCTCCTCATCGCACATCCGCCAGGGAGTGCGGAGGGTTGTGCTGGTAGGTGATCGTGGGCGACGGCCCGACCGTGTCGCGCACCATCTCGAGGGCGTCCAGCAGCGTCGACGCGCTCCGCATGCCCATCCGCTCCACCGCCGTGCGGTCACCGCCGACCCAGATCACGTCACCCAGGTGCTCGAGCGCGTGCGCCCCCCAGTACCACATGTAGAAGGGGTGGACGCCGTGGTAGGCGTGCGAGGTCCGGTAGAGGTGGGCGTACCAGGGGTCGGTGGCGTACTGCTTCTCGAAGCGCTCCTCGATGACCGCCGGGTCGGTCGACTCGGTGAGCACCTCCTCGAAGAAGTCGACGTAGGACGGGTGGTGCAGCTGGTCGAAGGCGTTCGTCACCGGGTGGTAGAGGATCAGCGCGCCGCCCTTGCGTACCAGCGGCTGCCCTCGGTACATGTTGAAGAAGTAGCCCAGCCCCAGGCACATCGCCAGCACCGGGTTCATCACCGAGCTGTTGACGTTGTACGGGCACAGGTAGGGCAGCCCGAAGACCAGGACGTCGCTCTGCCCCTGCACCTCGACCAGCTGCTGGCGGTGCACGTGGGCGATGGTCAGCTCGTGCACCGGCTCCACCGCGCCGGCCTGCACCGAGGTGACCGCGTAGTCCGCGACCAGGTCGCTGAACGCCTTGCGCCGCAGCCGTGACGGCGCGCTGTCCAGCCCCTTCTGCACCGCCCAGTAGGTCGCCTGGTCGCGCGGCGACCACTCCCACTCGCGCTTGGTCAGGAAGCCGTACGACCGGGGACAGGCCTGGTTGTTCAGCGTCGTCTCGATCTGGAACACCGTCACGTGCTCCTGCAGCACGTGACCCATGCGCCAGGCGCTCGAGTGCAGGGCGCTCGCCTTGTGGTCCATGAACGAGCGGGAGTGGCGCATCGTCCGGCTGTTGTGGTGGTGGCGCAGGGAGGTGTACGACGCCAGGCCGATCGCGGTGCTCTTCCAGCCGCCGTCCATCGAGACCAGGTTGACGTTCACGTAGACGAGCAGGTCCGACGTGGCGGCCCGCTTGTTGATCTCGACGTCCTCGCCCTGGTCCGTGAGGCCCAGGTGCAGGAGGTTGTCGCGGTCCTCCGCGTCGTGGTTGGTCAGGGCGTGCGGCCAGAAGCTGCGGTAGACCCGGTCGCCGACGATCCGCCGGATCTCCGGACCGGTCATGCGGCGGTGCAGCGCGTTGGCGACCACCAGCTCGACGTCGTCGACCCCGGCGGCCGCGGCCAGCTCGAGGACCTGCTCGATCACCTGCTGCCGGATGTCGGGCGTGCGCATCGGCGGCAGCGGCAGCGAGATGTCGTCGAAGGCGATGGTCAGCCGCATGCCGGGGCGCAGCAGCACCCGCAGCGGCTCGCTGTCCAGCGGTTCCTCGAGCGCCTGGGCGATCGCGGCGCGCACGTCGGGCAGGCCCGGCAGCGGCTCGGGCGGGTAGACGACCCGGGTGCCCAGCGGGAAGCGCTCGAGGCTCATCCCCTCACCCCGGTGCACGAGCAGCGGCGGTGTCCGCTCGTCCACCTCCAGCACGAAGCCTGGCCTCATGCGCTCTCCTCCGTCAGGTCGAAGCCCACCTTGGCCAGCCCCAGCCGCCCCGCGTCGCCGGCCTCGTCCAGCGCCTGGGCGTAGCGGGACAGCGGATGCCACGACGTGCGCAGGGCATCGAGCCGCGGATCGGCCAGCAGGCCCATCGCCGTCTCGTAGTCCGCTCGGGTGGCGGCGTAGGAGCCGACCACCTCGAGCTCGCGGAACCACGCCGGCGTGAGGTCGGCCGGCGGCGGCATGCCGGCCAGCACCACACGTCCGCCGGCGCGGGTCGCCCGCAGCGCCAACGTCAGCGCGCCGGCGGAGCCGGTGCCCTCCACCGCGACGTCCACGCCGCCGAGCAGCAGGTCGTCGCCGCGCTCCGGGGAGAGCCGCACTGCCGCGCTCGACCGGCGCACGGCCGACAGCGCCGACCGCGGCGTCACGACCTCGTCG
>JAOPWI010000077.1 GCA_025965755.1 Frankiales bacterium
CTGCGCGGTCGGCGACGGGCTGGGAGTCGGCGACGGGCTGGGAAGCAGGCTCCTGGCCGGGTCGGTGACGCCGGCGACCACGCTCGGCAGCGGCAGCGGCAGCGGGTCGGCCGCGGCGGGCGCGGCCAGCGCCAGCGGCGTGCCCAGCACCAGGGCGACCGTGCTCCAGCGCGCTGCGCGACGGAGGGGGCTCGTGCTGCCGTGCTGCGTCATGTCCCGGTGCTCCGTTCTCGGCCATCCGCTGGGTGGTGTTGGTGTGCCTCAACGAGGCACCGGTCACACAGGTGACGGCCAGCGAGTCGCGCATTCGGGTGACGCGGCTGCGGGCCGGCTCGGCAGGACCTCGTGCATCGTCGCGCCCCCGGCGGGCGCCCGGGAACCGGTTCGCCGACGGTACGAGGTGCGGCCGGCCCGGCGTACCGGGAGGATCAGGGGGTGATCGACGACCGACCCGTGGACCCCCCGCCCGTGGACGCCCTGCTGCTGGTCTCCTTCGGCGGGCCGGAGGGCCCGGACGACGTCCTGCCGTTCATGGAGAACGTGACCCGCGGCCGGGACATCCCGGCGGAGCGGCTGCAGGAGGTCAGCCGCCACTACCTCGACCTGTTCGGCGGGGTCAGCCCGATCAACCAGCAGGCCCGCGACCTCAAGGCGGCGCTGGAGGCCGAGCTGGCCGCCCGGGGCCCGGACCTGCCGGTCTACTGGGGGAACCGCAACTGGCATCCCCTGCTGGCGGACACCCTGCGCACTCTGCGCGACGACGGCCGCCGCCACGCGCTCGCGGTCGTGACCAGCGCGTTCCCGTCGTACAGCGGCTGCCGGCAGTACCGCGAGGACTGGACCGGGGCCGCCGCCGGCCTCGCGGACGCGCCGCTGGTGACCAAGCTGCGCCACTACTGGGCCGAGGACGGCTTTCTCGGGCCGGTGGCCCGGGCCGTGGAGGCGACGCAGCCCGGCCCGCACGCGCGGCTGCTGTTCACCGCCCACTCGATCCCCGAGTCCATGGCGGCGAGCAGCGGCCCGGACGGCGGGGCGTACGTCCAGGCGCTGCGCGCGGCGAGCGCGCGGGTGGCCGGGGACCGGCCCTGGGAGCTGGTCTTCCAGTCCCGCAGCGGCCCGCCGCAGGTGCCCTGGCTCGAGCCGGACGTCGGCGACCGGATCGCGCAGCTGTACGGGGAAGGCGTCCGCGAGGTGGTGATGGTGCCGATCGGCTTCACCAGCGACCACGTCGAGGTGCTGTACGACCTGGACGTGCAGGCCCAGGAGCGGGTCGCCGGGCTCGCCGGGATGGTGGCGAAGCGGGCCGCGACCGTGGGCACCGCGCCGGAGTTCGTCGCGATGCTGCGGGACCTCGTCGTCGAGCGGCTCGAGGCGGCCGAGGAGCGACCGGAGCACGGCGGCGTCGCCACGCACGACCGCTGCCCGGCCCGCTGCTGCCCGGCTCCGCTGCGGGGTCGGCCGTCCCGGTAGCGTCCAGGAACGTGAGCGAGTGGTGGCGCGATGCGGTCGTGTACGAGGTCTACGTCCGGTCGTGGATGGACGCGGACGGTGACGGGGTCGGCGACCTGGACGGGATCCGGTCCCGGCTGGGCCACCTGGCCGACCTGGGCGTCGACGCGGTGTGGACCACCCCGTTCTACGTGTCGCCGATGGCCGACCACGGCTACGACGTGGCCGATCCGCGCGACGTCGACCCGCAGTTCGGCGACCTGGCCGCCTTCGACGCCCTGCTGGCCGAGGCCCACCGGCTCGGCCTGAAGGTCATCGTCGACCTGGTCCCCAACCACAGCAGCTCGGCGCACCCGTGGTTCGTCGAGGCGCTGGCCGATCCGGCGTCGCCGATGCGCGCGCGCTACCTGTTCCGCCCCGGCCGGGGGGACGGCCCGCCCAACAACTGGACCAGCGTCTTCGGCGGCCCGGCCTGGAGCCAGGCGCCGGACGGGGCCTGGTACCTGCACCTGTTCGACAGCGCGCAGCCCGACTTCGACTGGCGCAACCCCGACGTGCACGCCGAGTGGCTGGACGTCCTGCGCTTCTGGCTGGACCGCGGGGTGGACGGCTTCCGGATCGACGTGGCGCACGGGCTCTACAAGCACCCCGACCTGCCGGACCAGCCCGAGCCGGAGGCGCACGAGCAGTTCGCGGCCAACACCGAGGCGCAGGCCTGGGACCAGCCCGAGGTGGTCGAGGTCTACGAGGCGTGGCGCCGCCTCACCGACTCCTACGACGGCGACCGGATGATGGTCGGCGAGGTGTTCCTGCTCGACGTCGACAAGGTGGCCCGCTACGTCAGCGACGCCCGGCTGCACCAGGCGTTCAACTTCACCGTCTTCCAGACGCCGTTCGACGCGCAGGCGCTGCGCGAGACCATCGAGAAGTCGCTCGCCGTGCTGCACCCGGCCACCTGGGTGCTGTCCAACCACGACCTCACCCGCCACGTCACGCGGTACGGCGGCGGCCAGCTCGGCCGCCGGCGCGGCCTGGCGGCCACCGCGCTGCTGCTGGCGCTGCCCGGCTCGCCCTACCTCTACCAGGGCGAGGAGCTCGGCCTGGAGGAGGCCGAGGTCCCGCCGGAGCGGCGCACCGACCCGATCTTCCTGCGCACCCACGGCGCCGAGGCCGGCCGGGACGGCTGCCGCACCCCGATGCCCTGGACCGCCGAGCCGGGCCACGGGTTCACCACCGGCGACCCGTGGCTGCCGTTCGGCGCCGACGCGGCGGCTCTCGCGGTCGACGTGCAGACCGGCGACCCGTCCTCGGTGCTGGAGACCTACCGGCGGCTGCTGGCCCGCCGGCGCGCGCTGCGCAGCACGCTCGGCGACGGCGTCGAGTGGCTCCCCGGCCCGCCGGACGTGCTCGTCCTGCGGCGCGAGGGCGGCCTGGTCTGCGTGACCAGCACCGCCGCGGAGCCGGTCGAGGTGCGCGTGCCCGCGACCGAGCTGCTGGAGAGCACCGCCGCCGGCGCGGAGCTGGCCGACGGCGTCCTCACGCTGCCCGCGGCCACCACCGCCTGGCTGCGCTAACCGGCGAGGTCGGCCTCCTCGACCGCCTCGCGCGGAATTCCGAGCAGCGACAGCACGGCGTCCAGGAAGGGCACCGAGATCGCGGTGTCCGCGGCGTCGCGCACCACCGGCTTGGCGTTGAAGGCGATGCCGAGCCCGGCTGCCTCCAGCATGTCCAGGTCGTTGGCGCCGTCGCCCACGGCCACCGTCTGCGCCATCGACAGGCCCTGAGCCGCCGCGAACTCCCGCAGCGCGGTCGCCTTGGCCGCCCGGTCGACGACGGCGCCGACCACCTGGCCGGTCAGCCGGCCGTCGACGACCTCCAGCACGTTGGCGCGGGCGTGGTCCAGCCCGAGGGCTGCCGCCAGGTCGTCGGTCACCGCCGTGAAGCCACCGCTCACGATGCCGACGGCGTAGCCCAGCCGCTTGAGCGTGCGCACCAGCGTGCGGGCGCCCGGGGTCAGGCGTACGGCGGCCCGCACCCGGTCCACCGCCTCGACCGGCAGGCCCTCGAGCAGCGCGACCCGGGCGCGCAGCGAGGCCTCGAAGTCCAGCTCGCCGGCCATCGCGGCGGCGGTCACCCGGGCGACCTCGGCCTCGCAGCCGGCCTCGGCGGCCAGCATCTCGATCACCTCGCCCTGCACCAGGGTCGAGTCGACGTCCATGACGACGAGCCGGCGACCGCGCCGCAGCAGCGAGGCCCGCTCGACCGCGACGTCCACCTGCTGCAGCACCGCCTCGGCGGCCAGCTCGCTGCGCAGCCGGGCGGTGTCGCCGCCGGAGACGAGCAGCTCGTACGCCTGGGCGGGCCGCGCCGACAGCCGCACCACCCGCTCGACGTTGGCCCCGCAAGCGGCCAGCCGCCGCGTGACGCCGGCCAGCGCGGCCGGGGGGAGCGGCACGCCCAGGACGACGACGTGGTGCCGGACGGCCCGGGTCTCGACCTCGTCG
>JAOPWI010000079.1 GCA_025965755.1 Frankiales bacterium
CGACGAGGTCAGCCGCGCGAAGCCGGCTGCCTCCAAGGGCAAGTTCCTGCGCAAGATCACGGTCAGCACCACGATGGGCCCGGGCATCCCGGTCGACCCGGCCCGCCTGCGCAACCTGCTCGAGGACGGCTCGGACACCTCCGGCGTCTGAGCCTGACGGGCCAGCAGCCCCGGCCCCGCGGCCGGGGCTGCTAGCCTGAGCACGAAACCTGAACCACTGCACCACCACCACCCAAGACCGCCGGTCGCCGCCCGCCTCCTCGGAGTCGGACGGCCGAAGGCCCCGCGCACGCGGGCGACCCGCGCAGGTGACACGGCCAGCCCCCGCTCCGGCGGGACCTCTGACGCCCCGTGCGCTCTGCGCCGGGGCGTTCCTCGTGTCGGGACCGTCCGGTCCGACACCGAGAGGAGGCCCATGGCAGCCGATACGACGGTCACCCCCGAGCACAAGCGCTCGACCGTCCGCCCGGACAAGGCCCAGGCCGTGGCCGACATCGCGGAGGCCTTCCGGACCTCGCAGGCCGCTGTGCTCACCGAGTACCGCGGCCTGACGGTCAAGCAGATCACCGCGCTGCGCGTCGCCCTGGGCGACGACACGACGTACACCGTCGTGAAGAACACCCTCACCACCCTGGCTGCCGGCGACGCCGGTCTGACCGGGATGGACGAGCTGCTGAGCGGTCCGACCGCCGTCGCCTTCATCAAGGGCGATCCGGTCGAGGCCGCCAAGAGCCTGCGCGACTTCGGCCGGGCCAACCCCCAGCTCGTCGTCAAGGGCGGCGTGATGGACGGCAAGCCCCTCACGGCCGACGAGGTCCGCCGCCTGGCCGACCTCGAGTCCCGCGAGGTGCTGCTCAGCAAGATGGCGGGCGCCCTGCTGGCGTCGCTCAGCAACGCCGTCTACCTGTTCAACGCCCCGCTCCAGCAGGTCGCCCGGCTCGCCGGCGCCCTGCAGGAGAAGGCGACCGAGGACCCCTCGATCATCGGTGGTGCCGGCACTGCGGCGGCCGACCTGGTCGAGGCGGCCGTGACCGCTGAGACCGAGGCGCCTGGCGCGTCCGACGAGGCCACCGCTGCCCCCGAGGTCACCTCCGCACAGGACAGCCCCACCGACTGACCGGCTCCGGCCGCTGCACCACCCCCACCCCGTACCGCCGGAGACCGGCACACCAAGCAGAAGGAGACGCCACCATGGCGAAGCTCAGCACCGACGAGCTGCTCGACGCGTTCAAGGAGATGACGCTGATCGAGCTGTCGGAGTTCGTCAAGCAGTTCGAGGACACCTTCGGCGTCACCGCCGCCGCCCCGGTCGCCGTCGCGGCCGCGCCGGCCGCCGGTGGTGCCGGTGGCGCCGAGGCCGTCGAGGAGAAGGACGAGTTCGACGTCATCCTCGAGGCCGCCGGCGACAAGAAGATCCAGGTCATCAAGGAGGTGCGCACCATCACCAGCCTCGGCCTGAAGGAGGCCAAGGACCTGGTCGACGGCGCGCCCAAGCCGGTTCTGGAGAAGGCGACCAAGGAGGCGGCCGAGAAGGCGAAGGCCGCTCTCGAGGCTGCCGGCGCGAGCGTCTCCGTCAAGTAGCACGGGCGCTGCGCCCTGCGCAGCACGCACGTCCACAGGGGCGGCGCACCTCCGGGTGCGCCGCCCCTGTGCGTTGTCGCACCGGGATGCGCCTGGGCGCCCCGGTGCGAGCCCGGTCACCCGGCGTGGCGCCACTTCGTTACCGGGCAGTAGTCACCAAGGCCCAGGCGACGGTTATCCTCGGGCGCAGGGCTGTGAGTACGGTCACAGCAAGCTGGGGACCGTTCGGGACGCCGTCCGTCTGGCGGCTGGCCGGGGTCCTCCCGCCGGCCACCGAAGACCTTGGGGAGAGAGCCGCAGTGGGCGTCGAGATCAAGGTCGAGAACCTGACCAAGCGGTTCGGCAAGCAGACCATCTGGGAGAACGTCTCCCTCACGCTGCCCGCCGGCGAGATCAGCGTGCTGCTCGGCCCCTCCGGCACGGGCAAGTCGGTGTTCCTGAAGACGCTGATCGGTCTGCTCAAGCCGGAGAACGGCTCGATCGTGATCGACGGCAAGGACATCACCAAGATCCGCGAGAAGGAGCTGTACCAGATCCGGAAGCTGTTCGGCGTGCTGTTCCAGGACGGCGCTCTGTTCGGGTCGCAGAACCTCTACGACAACATCGCGTTCCCGCTGCGCGAGCACACCAAGAAGTCCGAGAAGGAGATCCGGGACATCGTCACGGAGAAGCTCGAGATCACCGGGCTGTCCGGCACCGAGAAGAAGCTTCCTGGCGAGATCTCCGGCGGCATGCGCAAGCGCGCCGGCCTGGCCCGGGCGCTCGTGCTGGATCCCGAGATCCTGCTGTTCGACGAGCCCGACTCCGGCCTGGACCCCGTGCGCACCGCCTATCTCAACCAGCTGATCGTGGACTTGAACGCCCAGATCAAGGCCACCATCCTGATCGTCACCCACGACATCAACACGGCCCGCACCGTGCCGGACAACATCGGCCTGCTCTACCGCCGCCATCTGGCGATGTTCGGCCCCCGCGAGATGCTGCTCAGCAGCAACGAGCCGGTCGTCCGCCAGTTCCTCAACGCCCAGCGCGAGGGACCGATCGGCATGGCCGAGGAGAAGGACGCCGGCGAGCTCGAGTCCGAGAAGGGCAAGGAGCTCGGCGTCCTCCCGCCCATCCCGCTGCAGCTGGAGACCAGCGACGGCCGCCCGCGCGCGACGCAGCGCCCGCCCGGCTCCTGGTTGCGGGAGAACGGCATCGTGCCGCCGGAGGGCTCCTTTCCCGGACTGGACCTGGACTTCGGCGGCAAGGGCGACGGCTCCGGCGCGCCGGTCGGCCACGGCGGCGACCCCGAGGGTGAGCTCGACGGCGGTCCGGCCACGACCACCTCCCTCGAGAGCCCGGTGCGGGTCGTGGACGCGCCCAGCCGGCTGCGTGCGGGCAGCCGGCGGCCGAGCTCGCGCCCGGGTCGCCCGCCGCGCGGCGAGGGCTGATGGCCGTCTCACCGCTGGCGCCCGTACGCGGCGCCGGTGAGTTCTTCGCGTTCTCCCTCGACGTCCTGCGCGGCCTGTTCAAGCGGCCGTTTCAGGGCGCGGAGTTCATCCAGCAGGCCTGGTTCATCGCCAGCGTCACCATCCTGCCGACGGCGCTGGTCTCGATCCCGTTCGGCGCCGTTCTGGCGCTGCAGATCGGCAACCTGACCAAGCAGATCGGTGCCCAGTCGTTCACCGGCGCGGTCGCCGTTCTCGGCGTCGTCCGCGAGGCCAGCCCGATCGTGACCGCTCTGCTCATCGCCGGCGCCGGCGGCTCGGCCATCTGCGCCGACCTGGGCTCCCGCAAGATCCGCGACGAGATCGACGCCATGGAGGTGCTGGGCATCAGCCCCATCGCCCGCCTGGTCGTCCCGCGCGTGCTGGCCACCATGCTGGTCGCGTTCTTTCTCAACGGCCTGGTCGCGGTCGTCGGCGTCATGGGCGGCTACTTCTTCAACGTCGTGCTGCAGGGCGGCACCCCCGGTGCCTACCTGGCCTCCTTCACCGCGCTCGCGCAGCTTCCCGACCTCTACGTCGGCCAGCTCAAAGCGGTGATCTTCGGCATGATCGCCGCGCTGGTGGCCTCCTACAAGGGGCTGAACGCCCAGGGCGGCCCCAAGGGCGTGGGCGACGCGGTGAACCAGAGCGTCGTCATCTCCTTCATGCTGCTGTTCCTGGTCAACTTCATCATCACGGCCGTGTACTTCCAGGTCGTCCCGCAGAAGGGCGGCTGAGATGGCGGTCAGCTCCCCGGTGCCCCCGGTCCTGGCGCGCCCGCTGCGCCTGCTGAAGGCGGTGGCCGCGCGGCCGCTGGGCGCGCTCGACGACATGGGCGCCCAGCTGTCGTTCTACGCCCGGTCCCTGGGCTGGACCTACCGCGCCGTCTTCCGCTACCGGCGCGAGGTCATCCGCCTGCTCGCCGAGGTGAGCCTCGGCACCGGTGCGCTGGCGGTGGTCGGCGGCACGGTCGGCGTCATCGCGTTCATGACCTTCTTCACCGGCACCGAGGTCGGCCTGCAGGGCTACGCGGCCCTCAACCAGCTGGGCGTCGCCAACTTCACCGCGTTCATCTCGGCCTACTTCAACACCCGCGAGATCGCACCGCTGGTCACGGCGCTCGCGCTGTCGGCCACGGTCGGCTGCGGCTTCACCGCCCAGCTCGGCGCCATGCGGATCTCCGAGGAGGTCGACGCGCTGGAGGTCATGGGGGTGCCCTCGCTGCCCTTCCTCGTGACCACCCGCATGATCGCGGGCTTCATCGCCGTCACCCCGCTGTACGTCGTCGGCCTGCTGGCGTCCTACTTCGCCGCCCGCACCATCACGACCGGCTTCTACGGGCAGTCGACCGGCACGTACGACCAGTACTTCAGCCAGTACCTGCCGGCCGTCGACGTGCTCTACAGCTTCGTGAAGGTGCTCATCTTCGCGGTGATCATCATCCTGATCCACTGCTACTACGGCTACTACGCCAGCGGCGGCCCGGCCGGAGTGGGCGTGGCCGTGGGCCGTGCCGTCCGCACCGCGATCGTCGCCGTCAACCTGGTCGACTTCTTCCTGAGCCTGGCCATCTGGGGCGCGACCACGACGGTGAGGATCGCCGGCTGATGGCTGCTCCCCGCCCCGCCGGCCGCTTCGGGCTGGCCAAGCTCCGCCTGTCGGGGCTGGCCTTCCTCGTGGTCATCGCCGCCCTCGTCGGGCTGACCG
>JAOPWI010000112.1 GCA_025965755.1 Frankiales bacterium
AGTTGATGTAGATCGAGATGTCGCGGTCCGGGTCCTCGGACTCGAGGTGAAGCAGCTGCGCCATGACGACGTTGGCGACACCGTCGTCGATCGGCGTGCCCAGGAAGATGATGCGCTCCTTGAGCAGTCGGCTGTAGATGTCGAAGGAGCGCTCGCCACGGCTGGTCTGCTCGATGACGATCGGGATCGTGTAGTTGCTCGGGTCCTGGAAGCTCATGGTCTGGGGTTCCCTCTTCCTAGGCCCGGGTGCCGGCGCCGGACGGCACCTGCTTGGCACCGCTGACGACGTGGTCCACGAAGCCGTACTCCTTGGCCTCGTCCGCCGAGAACCAGCGGTCGCGGTCGGAGTCCTTCTCGATCTGCTCCTGCGACTGACCGGTGTGGAACGCGATGCGCTCGGCCATCTGCTTCTTCACGTACAGCATCTGCTCGGCCTGGATCGCGATGTCGGCCGCCGTGCCGCCGATGCCGCCGGAGGGCTGGTGCATCATGATCCGCGCATGCGGCGTGGCGTAGCGCTTGCCCTTGGTGCCGGCGCAGAGCAGGAACTGCCCCATCGAGGCCGCCAGGCCCAGGCCCACGGTCGCCACGTCGTTGGCGACGAACTGCATCGTGTCGTAGATCGCCATGCCGGCGGAGATCGAGCCACCGGGGCTGTTGATGTAGAGGAAGATGTCGCGCTCGGGGTCCTCGGCGGCGAGCAGCAGCAGCTGCGCGCAGATCGCGTTGGCGATCTCGTCCATCACCGGGGAGCCGAGGAAGACGATGCGCTCCTTCAGCAGGCGGTTGAAGACCTGGTCGTCCAGGCCCATGCCACCGCCAGGAGCGCGCAGAGCGGGAGAGGTCAGAGGGCTGGCGGTGCCGAGCGTGCTCGGGACCACGAGCCCGGAGGTCGGGTCGGTGTAGCTCACAGCGGGCCTGCCTCGCTCTTCGGGCGTGGTCTCCACGCCTCGGGTCGCTAGTCGTTGCGCCAGGGGGACTGGCCTGTCATCGACCCTAACGCCGACGCCCGACAGTCGATCCCGCACACCGGCCCGTTTCGCTGTGGGCGCACGGAGCAAAAGCGGGGCGCCGCCCACCGGACGGCGCCCCCGTCGCTCAGCTCTGCTGCTCGTCCAGGTAGTGGACCGAGCCGTCGTCGTGCAGGTGGAACGGGCGGCCGGCCTCGTCGACCTCGACGTCGGCCTGCGGGGACCCCATGTCCTCGCGCAGCGCCTCGAGGTCCACGTCGGCCCCCTGGCTGTCCTTGATCGACGCGCCCTCCATGACCGTGGCCAGGGCCTTGCCGCGGCGTACCTCGCTCACCAGGCCGCCGAGCTGGCCCGACGAGACGAGCTGCTGGGCGTACTGGTCGGGCGACACGCCGGCGCGCTGCGCGCGGCGGACGACCTGGTCGGTGAGCTCGGCGTCGGTGACGCCCAGCTCCTCCTTGTCGGCGACCGCGTCGAGCACCAGCTGGGCCTTGACGGCCTGCGCGGCGCTGGCCTTGAGCTCGGTCTCGAACTCTTCCTCGGTCTTGCCCTCGGACTCGAGGTAGCCCTCGAGGTTCAGGCCGTTGCGCTGCAGCTGCTCCTGGGTGGTCTGCCGGCGCCAGGTCAGCTCGGTGTCCACGACACCCTCGGGCAGCGGCACCTCGACCTTGTCCAGCAGCGCCTCGAGGACCTTGTCGCGGGCGTCGACGCCCTGCTGGAGGCGCTTCATCCGGTCGATGCGCGACACGACGTCGGCGCGCAGCGCCTCGAAGCTGTCGAAGCCGGTCGAGCCGGTCGCCCAGGCGTCGTCGGCAGCCGGGATCTCGCGCTCCTGGACAGCGCGGACGGTCACCACGACGTCGGCGGTCTTGCCCTCGTGCTCGCCGGCGACGAGCGCCGTCTGGAAGGTGCGCTCCTCGTCCGCCGACGCGCCGGTGATGGCCTCGTCGAGACCGTCGAGCAGCTGGCCGGAGCCGATCTGGTAGCTCATGCCGACCGCGGTGCCGCCGGGGACCTCCTCGCCGTCGATCGTCGCCGCGAGGTCGAGCGTGACGAAGTCGCCGTCCGCCGCCGGGCGCTCGACCGTGCTCAGCGAGGCGAAGCGCTCGCGCAGCGCGGTGATCTGCTCGTCGACCTCCTCGTCGGTGACCTCCACGGCGTCGACGGTCACGGACAGCCCGTCGTAGGAGGGGACGTCGAACTCCGGCCGGACGTCGACCTCGGCGGTGAACGTCAGCGAGCTGCCGTCCTCCATGTTGGTGACCTCGACCTGCGGCGGGCCGACCGGCGTGACGCCGGACTCCTCGACCGCCTCGCCGTAGAGGCGCGGCACGGCCTCCTGAACGGCCTCCTCGAGCACCACGCCGCGGCCCACCCGCTGGTCCAGGATGCGCGGCGGGACCTTGCCCGGGCGGAAGCCCTGGACGCGCACCTGGGCGCCGATGCGCTTGTAGGCGCTGTCCATCTCGGGCTTGAGCTCGCCGAACGGGACCTCGATGGTGAGGCGGACCCTCGTGGGGCTGAGGGTCTCGACAGAGCTCTGCACTGGGCGTCCTCTCGGGGCGTTCCGTCGGTCGGGTCCGACGGTGACGTGGGGCACGGCCCGAGCAGCCTACGGGAGCGTGGCGGGGGACCCGGATCTGCCCGGAGTCGGGGCGGCGGGACTCGAACCCGCGGTCTCCTGCTCCCAAAGCAGGCGCGCTAGCCACTACGCTACGCCCCGCGTGACCGCCCGCACTGTACTGCTCGGAGTGCTTTTCCGGGCCGCGGGAGCATCGCGCGGGCGTAGCTCAATGGTAGAGCCCCAGTCTTCCAAACTGGCTACGCGGGTTCGATTCCCGTCGCCCGCTCCACGT
>JAOPWI010000117.1 GCA_025965755.1 Frankiales bacterium
GACCGCGGCAGCCGGCCTGCTGCTGGCCGGGCTCGCCACGGTCGCCGTCCGCCGGCGCCGGCTGGCCGTCACGGGCCCGCAGGGTGCGGGGCGGTAGCTCGCCGGCAGGAGGTCCCGGTCCGCGGGGCATCGTGGTGCCGGCGCCTGCTGAGCCCGCCACCGGCCCCTCGTACTAGCGTCGCGACGTGCCGGTCACCAGTGCTCGTCCTCCTGCCCGCCGCCCGCGCGCCGCCGCCGGCACCTCCTACGCCGTCGAGCGCATGACGCTGGACAACGGCCTGCGCGTCGTCGTCTCGCCCGACCGCAGCAGCCCGGTGGTGGCCGTGGCCGTCTACTACGACGTGGGCATCCGCAGCGAGCCGGAGGGCCGCACCGGCTTCGCGCACCTGTTCGAGCACCTGATGTTCCAGGGCTCGGCCAGCCTGGGCAAGACGGAGCACTTCACCTACGTCCAGGGCAGCGGCGGCACGCTGAACGGCTCGACCCACCTGGACTACACGAACTACTTCGAGGTGCTGCCGAGCAACGCGGCCGAGCTGGCGATGTTCCTCGAGGCCGACCGGATGCGCTCGGTCGCCCTGACGCCGGAGAACCTGGAGAACCAGGTCGCCGTGGTCCAGAACGAGATCCGCGTCAACGTGCTCAACCGCCCGTACGGCGGGTTCCCCTGGATCCACATGCCGCCGGTGCTGTACCAGACGTTCGCCAACGCGCACAACGGCTACGGCGACTTCGTCGACCTGGAGAGCGCCACCCTGCAGGACGCGCAGGGCTTCTTCGACCGCTACTACGCGCCCGGCAACGCGGTGCTGACGGTCGCCGGCGACGTGGACGCCGCGGAGATCCTGCGCCTGGCCGAGCGGCACTTCGGCGACATCCCGGCGCGCGACGTGCCGGTGCGTCCCGACTTCGCCGAGCCGCCGCCGTCGGGCGAGCGCCGCCACGTGATCGAGGACCGGCTGGCCCCGACTCCCGCGGTCGCGATGGCCTGGCGGGTCCCGGATCCGGCCGACCTGGACGCCTACCTGCCCTACGTCGTGCTCGCCGAGGTCCTCACCGACGGCGACGCGGCCCGGCTGCAGGACCGCCTGGTCCTGCGCGACCGGGCCGTGACCAGCGTCGGGGGCTATCTCGGCGTCATGGGCGACCCGCTCGACGCCCGCAATCCCACCCCGCTGCTGCTCGAGGTGCACCACCCGGAGCAGACCAGCGTCGACACGGTGACCGGCGCGGTCGACGAGGAGCTGGCCCGGCTGGCCGGCGACGGCCTCACGGCCGGCGAGCTGGAGCGCACGGTCGCCCGGATGAAGGCGCGCTACCTGCGCGAGATCGACCCGGTGCTGGGCCGGGCCCTGAACATGAGCGTCTTCGAGCAGCAGCGCGGCCGGGCCGAGCTCGTCAACGAGGTCCCCGCCCTGCTGGAGTCCGTCACCGCCGAGCAGGTCCAGGCCGCCGCCGGCACGCTCGGCGCCGACCGCGCCGTTCTCGAGGTCCGCCCGGGAGGCGCCGCATGACCACCACCGCCGTGACGCCGAGCGATCGCCGCACCGTTCCCGCGCTCGGCAAGCCCCGGACGCCCAAGCTCCCGAGCGTCGGCGAGCGCACCCTGGACAACGGCCTGCGCGTCCTGGCCGTACGCCGGCCGGGCGTGCCGCTGGCCGAGCTGCGCCTGCGCATCCCGTTCGCCGGTCCGAAGGGCCGCGGCGCCGACACCCACGTCGCCCGGGCGCAGCTGCTCGGCGACACCCTGCTGTCGGGGACCCCGACCCGCAGCGCCTCGCAGGTCGCCGCCGACGTCCAGGCGCTCGGCGGGCAGCTGTCCGCCAGCACCGACGCCGACCGGCTGGGCTTCGGCGCCTCGGTGCTGTCCAGCGGCCTGCCCGGCCTGCTGGAGATCCTCGCAGAGGTGCTGACCGGCGCGACCTATCCCAAGGACGAGGTGGTCGGGGAGCGCGACCGCCTGGTCAGCGAGCTGGCGATCTACCGCAGCCAGGCCGGCGTCGTCGCCCGCGAGGCGCTGCTGCAGCGGATGTACGGCGACCACCCGTACGGCCGCGACCTGCCCGAGGCCGAGGCGGTCGAGGCGGTCACCGCCGCGCAGCTGCGCAGCCTGCATGCCCGCCGGGTCGCCCCGGCCGGCAGCGTGCTGGTCGTCGTCGGCGACCTCACCCCGGCTCGGGCGATCGGGCTGGTCGAGCAGGCCCTGTCCGGCTGGACCACCCAGGGTGAGGCGGTCGAGGCGCCGCCCGTGCCGCAGGCTCCGCAGGGGGCCGCCGTGCTGCTCGACCGGCCGGGCGCGGTGCAGACGACGCTGCGGCTCGGCGGGCCCGCTCCGAGCCGGACCGCGCCCGACTACGCCGCCTTCACCCTGGCCAACCTGGTCTTCGGCGGGTACTTCTCCTCCCGCTGGGTGGCCAACATCCGCGAGGACAAGGGCTACACCTACAGCCCGCACTCCTCCGTCGAGCACCCGCCGGCCGGCTCGCGGGTGGTCGTGTCCGCCGACGTCGCGACCGACGTGACGGCTCCGGCCGTGCTCGAGACGCTGTACGAGCTGGGCCGCATCGCCACCGTGCCGGTCGGTCAGGACGAGCTCGACCAGGCCCGGCGCTACGCGATCGGCTCGCTGGCCCTGAGCACCGCCTCGCAGGCCGGCCTCGCCAGCACGCTGTCGCTGCTGGCCGGCGCGGGGCTGGGCGTCGAGTGGCTGCGCGACCACCCGCGCAACCTGGGCACGGTCACCGTCGAGCAGGTGCTGGCAGCCGGCGCGCAGTGGCTCGCGCCGCGCCGGCTCACCGGAGTGCTCGTCGGCGACGCGGCCACCGTGGCCGGCCCGCTGAGCGGCGTCCTCGACATCGAGCCGGCGTGACCGAGCGGCGGGACGTCCCGGCGCTGTCACGCTCCGGCGTCGACCGCGACTCCGCGACCCGCGAGGACGACGCGGCCCTGGGGCAGGCGTGGGAGCGCGCGCGGGTGCTGGTCGTCGACGACGGCTCGGTGCTCGTGGACGGCACGGACCTGGTGCTGGTCGGTCCGGGCGACGCCCCCGAGGGCGACCGCATCTATCTCGGCCGCGACGCGCAGGCGCCGTACTTCGCCGTCGCGGGCCCGCTCACGCGCCGGCTGGGTACGCAGAAGGTGCTGCTGCGCGACGTCGGCGCCCACCTGTCCGACCGCGATGCCGGGCTGGTGTCCCACGCCGTGGGCCTGACCAACTGGCACGCCGCCCACGCGTACTGCTCGCGCTGCGGCGCCCCGACGGTGGCGGTGCGCGGCGGCTCGGTGCGCCGCTGCGAGGCCGACGGCAGCGACCACTTTCCCCGCACCGATCCGGCGATCATCGTGCTGGTCACCGACGGCGCGGACCGCTGCGTGCTCGGGCGGCAGTCGATCTGGCCGCCCCGGCGCTACTCCACGCTGGCCGGCTTCGTCGAGCCCGGCGAGAGCCTGGAGCAGGCCGTCGTGCGCGAGGTCGGCGAGGAGAGCGGGCTGGCCGTGCGCGAGGTGATCTACCGCGACAGCCAGCCGTGGCCGTTCCCGTCCAGCCTCATGCTGGGCTTTCGGGCTGTGTGCGACGGGAGCTCCCAGCCGGTGCCGCACGACGGCGAGCTCGAGGACGTCCGGTGGTTCCACCGCGACGAGCTCCGCGACGCCGCCGGCTGGTCGTCCGACGCGTCGGGTGTCCTGCTGCCGCCGCCCATCTCGATCGCCTGGAAGCTGATCACCGACTGGGTCGCGGAGGGCTGACGCCGCGCGGGGCGGTCCGGCTGCGCCGCTGACCGGTTGCCGGACGGTGCTGGCGGGGAGGGCTGGAGCATGACCGCTCCCGCACAGCAGGCCGAACGCGCCGCCAAGCATGCCGAGGGCAGCGCGCCGGTCGCCTGGCTGGCCCGGCTCGGGCTCGCCTCCCGCGGCGTGGTGTGGCTGGTCATCGGCCTGCTCGCGCTGTCGGTGCTGCTGGGCAACCGCGAGCAGACCGACCAGCAGGGAGCCCTGCGTGAGATCGCCAGCCGGCCGCTGGGCGAGCTGCTGCTGGTCCTGCTGGCCGTCGGGTTCCTCGGGTACGCGGCCTGGCAGCTGCTGGTCGCCGCGGTCGGCCACCGCGAGGAGCGCGACGACGCCCGGCGCTGGGCTGCCCGGGCAGCGTCGCTGTTCACGGGAGCCGTCTACGCGGGCCTGGCCGTGCTGACCCTCCGCTTTCTCGCCGACAGCAGCGGCTCGGGCGCCGACCGGACGCCGTCGCTCACCGCCGACGTCATGAGCCGCACCGGCGGCCGCACGGTCATCGGGGTGCTCGGCGTGCTGGTCGTCGTGGTGGGCCTGGTGATGGCCGCGCGGGGCGTCACGGGCAAGCACCTGGAGGCGCTCGACCGCGGGCGCGGCCCGCGCGTCCTGCAGCGCCTCGCCGGCCCGCTGGGCACCGCCGGCCTGGTCGGTCGCGGGCTGGTCCTCGCGCTGCTGGGCGGCTTCCTGGTCCGCGCGGCCGTGCAGTTCGACCCTCAGCAGGCCAAGGGCCTGGACGCCGCGCTGGCGACGCTGGCACAGCAGCCGTACGGCAAGGCGATGCTCGCGGTCGCGGTCGCGGGCATGCTGGCGTACGCCGCCTGGTCCTTCGTCGAGACCCGGCTGCGCCGGCT
>JAOPWI010000120.1 GCA_025965755.1 Frankiales bacterium
CCCGGGTCGGCGGTGCGGGCCGCGCCGGGCTGACCGGCGTCGTGTACCCCTGCAGCCGCTGCTCGTCCCGCTGCCGCCGCTCGGCGAGCACCGCCGCGAGCACCGCCCAGCCGGGCGTTCCGGGCGGTGGGGGCGGCGACACCGACGAGCTGACCGCCGCCACGAGCCGCCCGCCGAGGTCCTCCCTGGCCGCGTCGGTCAGCTCCGGCGCCCGCGAGACGAACTGCCGCGCCTGCAGCGCCAGGTCGTCCGACAGTCCGGTCAGGTCCAGGCCGCCCGCCCAGGCCACCAGCGGCGGCGGCATCGACGCCACCTGCCCGCCCCGGGTGGGCACCCGCTCCTGCAGGACCATCGTTCCGGCCATCAGGTCGCCGATGCGCTTGCCCTGCGGGTTGAGCAGCGAGCAGACGATGGCCCCGAAGAACAGGGTGACGCCCGGCCGCTCCACGAAGGCCCCGGTCAGGCCGCGGACGAGCGCCTGCCGGAAGCCGATCGGCCCGGCGTCGTCGCGCACCACGCGCAGCCCCATCGCCGCCTTGCCCGGCGTACGCCCGCGCAGCACCGTCTCGAAGCCGACCGGATAGACGATCAGGACCAGGACCAGCACGACGATCCCGAACGCCGCGGCGGCGGCGTCCGAGGACGTGCCGAGCGCGCCACCGAGGGCCAGCAAGAGCAGGAACAGCAGGAACTGCAGCCCGGCGTCGAGGAGCGCGGCCACCACCCGCGAGGGCAGCGCGGCGGGTCGCAGGTCGAGGGCGACGGCCTCGCCGGTCACGAGCGCGGAAGCGGGCACCCACCTAGTCTGCCCCGGTGGACCTGGACGCGTACGTCGCCGCCCACCGCGGTGAGTGGCAGCGGCTCGAGGAGCTGCTCGCCCGGGCCCGCCGCCCGCGCCGCCTGGCCGGAGAGCAGGTCGACGAGCTGGTCGACCTCTATCAGCGCGTGGCGACCCATCTGTCGGTCGTCCAGAGCGCCGGCCGCGACCCGCAGCTGGTCGGCCGGCTGTCCAGCCTGGTCGCCCGCGCCCGCAGCACCGTCGCGGGCAGCCGCTCGCCGGCCTGGAAGGACGCCGCCCGCTTTCTGCGCGAGGACTTTCCGGCGATCTGCTACCGGACCCGCTGGTGGTGGGGGGGCTGCGCGGTGGCCTTCCTCCTGATCGCGTTCGGCTTCGGCACCTGGGTCGCGCTCAACCCCGAGGTGCAGCTCGCGATCGCCTCTCCGGAGCAGACCAAGCAGCTGGTCGAGGCCGACTTCGAGCAGTACTACAGCTCCGCGCCCGCCCAGGACTTCGCCGCCCGGGTCTTCACCAACAACGCCTACGTCGCCGCGCAGGCGATCGTGTTCGGCGTGCTGCTGGGCCTGCCGGTGCTGTTCGTGCTGGTGAGCAACGCCCTGAACGTCGGCATCTCCGGCGGGCTGCTCGCGGCGAACGACCGGGCCGGGCTGTTCTTCGGCCTCATCCTGCCGCACGGACTGCTGGAGCTGACCGCGGTCTTCGTCGCCTGCGGCCTCGGGCTCAAGCTCGGCTGGACCGTCGTCGACCCCGGCCGCCGGACCAGATCAGCGGCCCTGGCCGAGGAGGGCCGCGCCCTGGTGAGCGGCGCGCTGGGGCTGGCTCTCGTGCTGTTCCTCAGCGGCCTCATCGAGGCGTTCGTGACCCCGAGCGGCCTGCCGACCTGGGCCCGCCTGGCCATCGGCGTGGTCGCCGAGGTGGCCTTTCTGGCGTACGTCTTCGTGCTCGGCCGCCGGGCGGTGCTCGCCGGCCGGACCGGTGACCTCGCCGGCGACCTGCGCGGCGACGCGCTCCCGACCGCCTAGCGCCAGCCCTGGTCGGCGACGCCGCCCGGAACGGGGGCCGCCGGGTCGTACGGCGTGCGCGTGAACACGAACGTGGCGAGCCGCAGCACGTCCGGCGCCACCTCGAGCAGCTCGCCGGCGTAGTAGCCGTCCAGGCCCACCCAGCGGCCGTCCGCCCGCTGCCGGAAGCGGCTGGCCCGCCCGGCCCGGCCGAGGCCGGACAGGTGCAGCAGCCCGTCGCCCTGCAGGCGCAGCACGAGCGGGGCGGGCCCCCAGTACCAGGGCCCGAGCACGTCCAGCGGCACCGTCGCGGGCGTCGGCGACCAGGGCTCGACGATCCGCGGCTCGAGCTGGCGCAGGTCCTCGAGCAGCCCGCGCGGCAGCGCCGGGTCCAGGCCACTGGTGGTGTTGGCCAGCGTGACCGAGGCGGTCTGCTCCTCGGCGTCCACCCACACGCCGGCCAGGAAGCCGGGCATCGAGCCGCCGTGCCCGACCAGGGTCCGGTCGCCCTCGCGGGCGACCTGGAGCCCGAGGCCGTACGCCAGCCAGCCCGTCGACGACGGGTCGACGCCGGTCGGGGTGCACATCTCCTCGAGCGTGCCCCGGTCCAGGACGTCGCCGGTGTCGCCGAGCAGGAAGGCGCCGAGGCGCCCCAGATCGGTGAGCGTCGCCCAGAGCTGGCCGGCCGGGGCCATCGCGCCGGCGTGGTGCTCCGGCTCGGGCAGCAGAACGTCGGCCCACGGGTGCACCGCCCAGCCCTGCGCCGCGCGCCCCGACGGCCGCGGCGTCGTGCGGGTCATGCCCAGCGGCAGCAGCACCTCGTCCCGGACGACGTCCTCCCACGGCCGGCCGCGCACCGCGGCGACCAGCTCGCCGAGCAGCCCGAAGCCCAGGTTGGAGTAGTGGAACCGCCGGCTTCCCGGCAGCACCCGGTCGGCGTCGTCCAGGCCCAGGCCGTCCAGGGTCGTGCCGGGGGAGCGCTCCCACCAGCTGCCCGGGCTCTCCGCCCGGACGCCGGCGAGGTGGGACAGGAGCTGCCCGACCGTCCGGCCGCCGAACGGCGTGCCGGCCAGGTGCGTGTCGAGCGGGTCGTCGAGGTCGACCAGGCCCTCGTCGCGCAGGCGCATGACGGTGACCGCGGCGAGCGGCTTGGTGATGGAGCCCAGGCGGTACTGGACGTCAGCGTGCGGCTCGGCGACGTCGCCGCGGCCGCAGGACCAGGCGAGGCCGCCGTCCCGGACGACACCGCAGACGACGGACGGCACCCGGCCGTCGCGCTGGGCGCGGGCAGCCCTGGCCAGCAGGCGGCGGGCGGTGGCAGGCAGGACGGCGGTCACGGGAGGACGGTAGTCCGATACCGGTACGAATAGGCGCGGGTCATGGCGGCGTACAGCTCCCGCGCCGCACCGTTGTCCGCGCTGACCTGCAGGTAGGTCCGCTCCGCGCCCTGGCCGCCGGCCCATCCGCCGAGGGCGGCCAGGGCCCGGCCGGCGTGGCCGCGCCGCCGGTGCGCCGGCA
>JAOPWI010000254.1 GCA_025965755.1 Frankiales bacterium
TGCCGGCCGCCGCCGCCGGGCCGCGCTGCGCACGACAGCCACCACCGCGGCGGCCGCCGTCCCGGTCAGCAGCGACGGGGCCTGCAGGACCAGCGCCGTCAGCAGGTCCAGCGCCTGCCGGGTCAGCCACGAGCCGACGGCGCCGGTCCCGCGCACCGCCCCGGCGACGAGCGCGACCGCGACGTAGACCAGCGGCAGCAGCACGACGGTCGACCACACGGCGCCGCGGCGCACGAGGACGGCGGCCAGCACGCAGCCGGTGACGAAGCAGACCGCGAAGACCGCGCGCAGGCCGGGCCCGGTGAGCACGTCGTAGACGGCTCCGGCGAGCGACAGCAGCAGGGCCAGGGTCACCGCGCCGGCGGCGGTCAGACCCGAGCCGCGGCTCCTCGTGGTCGTCACGCGCCGGCTGGTCACGGGCGAGGAGGCTACCGCCGCAGGCCCGACGGCCCTAGCGTGTGCAGGGTGTCGCAGCCCACTGAGTCCCCCGCCGGTGACGAGGCCCAGCGGGTGGCCGCGGCGGCCCGCCGTGCCGATCCCGGCCTGCCCCCGGAGACCGCGCAGACGCTCGCCGTCGAGGCGGGCCAGCACCTCGCCGAGGGCGGCGGGGTCGACGCGCCCGAGGTGGCGCGCCGGCTGCTGGCCGAGCACCCGGAGTCGGGCGCCAGTGCTGCCGCGGTCGTTGCCCGGGCGGCGGCCGTCGAGGCCGCCGACTGACGTGCGTACGCCCCGGTAGCGTCCTCCGGCGTGAGCCTCAGCATCGGGATCGTCGGCCTGCCCAACGTCGGCAAGAGCACGCTGTTCAACGCGCTGACCAAGAACGACGTGCTGGCGGCCAACTACCCCTTCGCGACGATCGAGCCCAACGTCGGCGTGGTCGGCGTGCCGGATGACCGGATCGCTCGGCTGGCCGAGGTCTTCGGGTCGCAGAAGCAGATTCCGGCGACCGTCGACTTCGTCGACATCGCCGGCATCGTGCAGGGCGCCAGCGAGGGTGAGGGGCTGGGCAACAAGGTCCTGGCCAACATCCGCGACACCGACGCCATCTGCCAGGTCATCCGGGTCTTCAAGGACGAGAACGTCGTGCACGTCGCCGGGCGGGTCTCCCCTCAGGACGACATCGAGACCATCAACACCGAGCTGATCCCCGCCGACATGCAGACGCGCGAGAAGGCTCTGCCCCGGCTCGAGAAGGAGGCGCGGATCAAGAAGGACCTCGCGTCCCAGCTCGAGGCCGTCCGCGAGGCGCAGAAGGTCCTCGACGCCGGCCAGACCGTCTTCCAGGCCGGCCTGGACCGCGGACCGCTGCGGGACCTGCACCTGCTGACCGCCAAGCCCTTCCTCTACGTGTTCAACCTCGACGAGGACGAGCTCGCCGACAGCGCGCTGCGGGCATCGCTCGCCGAGCTGGTCGCCCCCGCCGAGGCGGTGTTCCTCGACGCGCAGGTCGAGAGCGAGCTCATCGAGATGAGCGACGAGGACGCTCTGGAGCTGCTGCAGTCGATGGGCCAGCAGGAGTCGGGGCTGTCGCAGCTCGCCCGCATCGGCTTCGACACTCTGGGGCTGCAGACCTACCTGACCGCGGGTCCGAAGGAGGCCCGCGCCTGGACGATCAAGAAGGGCGCCACCGCCCCCGAGGCCGCCGGCGTCATCCACACCGACTTCCAGCGCGGCTTCATCAAGGCGGAGGTCATCGCCTTTGACGACCTCATGGAGGTCCGCTCCGTCGCTGCCGCGCGCGCCGCGGGCAAGGCCCGCATGGAGGGCAAGGACTACGTCATGCAGGACGGCGACGTGGTGGAGTTCCGCTTCAACGTGTAAGCGGCGTCAACGTGTAAGCGTCGTCATCGCCCGGTGCCCGCGCCGTACGCCTCCGGCCTGGCGCACGGGCGGGCGGTTCCCGCGCAGGGGCGTCAGCCGTCCCGGTCCTGTCGGCCTGCCTTGGCGAGCCCCCGGCTGATCATGTAGGCCATGCCGAGGAGCGTGATGTACCACCACGCCCTGTCGGCGCGGAAGTAGTCCCCCTCGTCGTTGGTGTTCTGGACGATCGCTGCGGCAAGCAGCACGCCGACCACCAGCGCGACGAAGACGAGGAACTCGGTCGCGAGGTAGGTCGGCTTGTTGCCGGTGGCACTGGCCCGGGGGGTGAAGCGTCGCGGCAGGTCCGCGCGGGCCGGGGGCTCGGCGGGTGCCCCGCCGCGCAGGACCGCGGTGGGGTCGGTCGTCGTTGCGGCGGGATGTGCGGGCTCGGTCATGGCGTCCTCCAGTTCGGGCGGTGTAGCGGATCTTCCCCGCCCACGATCTTGAAACCCCGGGGCCGGCCGCGATCGGGCCGGCCGCAGGACCTCGCGGGGTGGGGAGGCGACGGCTGAGGCCGGTCACCCGCGTGTCCGCTGCGGGTCAGAGGGCCTTGCCCGGGTTGAGCAGCCCCTGGGGATCGAAGGCTGCCTTGATCCGGGCCTGCAGGGCGCGTTCGGCGGTCCCGAGCTGCCGGGCGAGCCACGGTTGCTTGAGCAGGCCCACGCCGTGCTCCCCGGTGACGGTGCCGCCGAGGGACAGCGCCGCCTCGACGATGCCGTCGAAGGCCCGCCCTGCCGCGTCGACCTGCGCCGGGCTGGTCGCGTCATACACGACGGTCGGGTGCAGGTTGCCGTCGCCGGCGTGGCCGAAGGTGCCGATGGTCAGGCCGGTACGGGCCGCCACCGCCTCGACCGCGCGCACGAGGGCCGGCACCTGCGGTACGGGGACGCAGACGTCGTCCAGCAGCGTCGTTCCCAGCCGCTCGAGCGCCGGGTAGGCCTGCCGTCGCGCCTCGAGCAGCGCCTCGCCCTGCTCCCGGTCGTCGGTGTGCGCGGTGTACGACGCGCCGGCCCGCTCGCAGGCCGCCGCGCAGCGCGCTGCCTCCTCGGCCGCATCGGCGCCGTCGCACTGCAGCAGCAGCAGCGCGCCGGTCGATGCGTCGAGTCCCATGCGCGTGAGGTCCTCGACGGCGCGCACGGTGGTGCCGTCCATGAGTTCCAGCAGCGCCGGGTCCGCCACGGCCGTGACGGCGACCAGCGCGGCGGCGGCGGTGTCCAGGTCCGGGAACGACGCGACGACGGTGGCCGCAGGGCGCGGCTGCCGGCGCAGCCGCACGGTCACCTCGACGACGACGGCCAGGGTGCCCTCCGACCCGACGAGCAGCGAGGTGAGATCAAGCCCGGCGACGTCCTTGCGGGTCCGGGAGCCGGTGCGCACGACAGTGCCGTCGGCGAGCACGGCCGTCAGGGCGGCGACGCTGTCGCCGGTCACGCCGTACTTCAGGCAGCACGAGCCCCCGGCATTGGTGGCGACGTTGCCGCCGATGGTCGAGATGGCCCGGCTGGCCGGGTCGGGCGCGTACCAGAGGCCGTGCCCGGCAGCTGCCGCGGCCAGGTCAGCGGTGAGGACACCGGCCTGCGCGGTGGCGGTCCGGCCGGCCGGGTCGACCTGCAGGATCCGGTCCATCCCGGCAAGGGAGAGGACCACGCCGCCGTCCACGGCGTTCGCGCCGCCGGCCAGACCCGTTCCGGCGCCGCGGGGCACCACCGGCACCCCGTGGGCGCTGGCCCACCGCAGCGCCGTCACCACGTCCTCGGTGGTCCGGGCGCGCACCAGCGCGAGCGGCCGGCCGGCCGAGGCCAGCCCCGCACGGTCCACCGACACGCCGGCCAGCACGTCCGGGTCCAGCACCACCCGGCCGGGCAGCGCCGAGGCCAGGTCGGCTCCGGTGGTCACCGCGCCACCGTAGGGGTAGGCGGAACGCGCGCGCGGCGCACGGCACACCCGTCCGCCCGGTTGGCCGGGTCTGGCAGCCTCGTCGCCGTGAACGTCCTGTCGATCCAGTCACACGTCGTCTACGGGCACGTCGGCAACGCCTCCGCGGTCTTCGCGCTGCAGCGCCTGGGGCTCGAGGTGTGGCCGGTGCACACCGTGCAGTTCTCCAACCACACCGGGTACGGCAGCTGGCGCGGCCGCGTCTACGACGGCCAGAGCGTCGACGAACTGCTCGAGGGCGTCGCCGACCGTGGCGTGCTCGGCAGCTGCGACGCGGTGCTGTCGGGCTACCTGGGCTCGGCCGATGTCGGGCACGCCGTGGTGGGCGCGGTGCAGCGGGTGCGGCAGGCCAACCCGGACGCCGTCTACTGCTGCGACCCCGTGATGGGCGACACCGGCCGGGGCGTGTTCGTGCGGCCGGGCATTCCGGAGCTGATGGCCGAGGTGGCCGTGCCGGCGGCCGATCTCGTGACGCCCAACCACTTCGAGCTGGACCTGCTGGCCGGCACCACGAGCCGCACGCTGGTCGCGGTCAAGGACGCCGTCGCAGCGGTGCAGGCGAGGGGGCCGCGGACCGTGCTGACGACGTCGCTCGTCGTCGAGGACACCCCGGACGACGCCGTCGACCTGCTCGCGTCCCAGGACGGGCGGCACGTCCGCGTCCGCACCCCCCGGCTGGGGCTGTCTGTCAACGGCGCAGGCGACGCGATCGCGGCGCTGTTCCTGGCCCACTGGCTGCGGGACCGGGACGCCGGCGCTGCGCTGGGAGCCGCCGCCGCGTCGGTCTTCGGCCTGCTGGCCCGCACGGAGCAGGCCGGCTCACGTGAGCTCCTGCTGGTGGCGGCGCAGGAGGAGCTGGTGCGCCCGAGCTGGACCTTCCGCGTCGAGGAGGTCTGAGCGCGGCTACGGCACCAGCACGAGCCGGCCGTCGACGTCTCCGCGGTGCAGCCGCTCGAACGCCGCGACGCCCTCGTCCAGCGGAACCGCCTCGACGTGCACCGCGATCGCGCCGGACCGGGCGAGCGCGACGACCTCGCTGAGGTCCTGCCGGGTGCCGCCGTAGGCGCGGGTGACCGACACGCCCCAGGGCAGCGCCGTGGCGTCACCGCTGGCCGGGTAGCTGAGCGTTCCGCCGCCGAGGCCGACGACCCGCAACGCGCCCCCGGGGGCCACGCACGCGGCCGCCAGGTCCAGCGTCGCCTGCACGCCGGTGAAGTCGAAGACGGCGTCGGCGCCCTGACCCGCGGTGAGGTCGAGCACGCGCGCTGCCGTGCTCTCGTCCGAGGCCAGCGCCTCGTGCGCCCCCACCTCGAGGGCGGTCGCGCGCTTGCGCTCGTCGAGGTCGACCGCGACGACACGGGCCGGCGTGATGGCGCGCAGGATCTGCACGCCCATGTGCCCCAGGCCGCCGACCCCGATCACGACGGCGGTCGAGCCGGCACGCAGCCGGCCCAGCTCGCCGGCGATCGCGTGGTACGGCGTGAGCGCGGCGTCGGCCAGCGGCGCGGCGGCCACCGGGTCGAGCCCCTCGATGTCGACGAGGGAGGACACGGGCACCGCGGCGTACTCCGCCATCCCGCCCTGCGGCCCGAGGCCGGGCGAGGCCGGCGCGACCTGCCGGCCGAGCGCCGTGCAGACGTTGTCGCGGCCCGCCACGCAGGAGCGGCACCGGCCGCAGCCCCACACCAGGTGCACCAGAACCGGCCGGCCGTCGACGGTCCCGGCCACCTCGTGGCCCAGCGTGAGCGGGAGCGGGAAGACGGCGATCGGGATCTCGCGCACGTGCAGGTCGCTGTGGCACAGCCCGGCGCCGCCGACCTGCAGCAGCACCTCGCCAGGGCCCGGCTCGGGCACCGGAATCTCGCAGAGTTCGAGCACGGTGGGGGCCGTCAGACGGAGTGCGCGCATGCGCGGAACGTATCCGCGTACGTCCCGCTGTCCAGCGCTCCCTGCGCCGGCGCGGGGCGGACCGCCCCGGGCGGGCGCGACGCGCAGCCCGCGG
>JAOPWI010000317.1 GCA_025965755.1 Frankiales bacterium
CGACGACCTGCCAGCCGTCGGCCGCGAGCGCCCGCACGGTGGCGGCGCCGATGCCCCGGGCGGCGCCGGTGACCAGCGCGACGCGGGTCATCCCAGCCACCGGTCCAGTGCGGCGACCGCCTGCGCCAGCATCTCCTGCCCCTCCTGCGTCCCGGCGCCGGCCGGGTCGCCCAGAACGCCGTTGGGGCTGACCGCGAGCAGGCCGCCGGCCTGCAGCGCCGGCAGCAGCTCGGCCAGCGGGGCGGTGGCGCCGGCCGCGGCCCGGTCGAGCCGGACGCGACCCGGGGACAGCGCCAGCTGCACGGAGGTCTCGGTGCGCCCGGCGTGCGCGTCGCCGCGCCACGACGGGGCCCACGCGCGCACGTTGCGGCCCTCGGTGCGCAGCAGCGCGACCGCCCGCCGGACCGGAGCGGCGTTGCCGCCGTGGCCCGAGAGCAGGACCACGCGCGACCAGGTGTCGGTGGCCGAGCGGCACAGCTCCACGAGGAGCAGCTCCAGGGCGGCCTGCCCGATCGACAGCGTTCCGGCGAAGCCGGCGTGCTCCCCGCTCGCGCCGTACGGCACGGCCGGCGCGACGTCGACGTCCTCCCGCCGCTCGGCGACCGCCTCGGCCAGCGCCACGGCGATGTCGGTGTCGGTCGACAGCGGCAGGTGCGGGCCGTGCTGCTCGGTCGCCCCCAGCGGAACGACCAGCAGCCGGCCGGCCCGGTGCTGCGCCTGCTGCCAGGTCAGATCGCCGACCGCGCTCAGACGGCGACCGGCTTGTGCCCCGGCACCCCGGAGCCCGTCCCCGCGCGGCCCGGCACGCCCAGCACCCGCGGGAAGCTGTCGGGAACGAGCACGTCGTCCATGGTGAGGTCCCGGACGCTCGACTTGCCGATCCCGAGCAGTCCGGAGTCGATGCCGCTCCGCAGGATGTCGAGGACGTTCTCCACGCCGGCCTGGCCGTTGGCCGCGAGGCCCCACAGGTAGGCGCGGCCGATCATGACGGCCTTCGCCCCGAGAGCGACGGCCTTGACCACGTCGCTGCCGCGGCGGATGCCGCCGTCCAGCAGCACGTCGACCTGCGAGCCGACCGCGTCGACCACGGCGGGCAGGGCGCGGATCGACGCCGGCGTGCCGTCGAGGTTGTTGCCGCCGTGGTTGCTGACCGAGAGGGCGTCGAAGCCGACGTCGACGGCGTTGCGCGCGTCGTCGACGCGCATGACGCCCTTGAGCATGAGCTTGCCGTCGTACTGCGACCGCAGCCAGCGCAGGTCGTCCCACGTCGGCAGCGGCGTCTGCATCCACTCGTAGTAGGCGTCGAAGAAGCCGGGGGCCGGCTCGCCGGGCAGCGCCATGTTGGGGGCGGTGAGGTCGGGCAGGGCGCCGCTGCGGGCCCAGCGCAGCGCCCACGCCGGCCGCCGGGCGACCTCGGGGGCGAACTTGACCATCGTCTTGAAGTCGATGGCGGAGGGGATGCTCGGGCTGCCCCAGTCGCGGCCGTTGGAGAAGGACCAGTCGAGCGTCACGATGATGCCGACGGCGCCGGCCCGCTTGGCCCGCTCCACGCGCGCCATGATCTGGTCCCGGGTTCCGGACCAGTACAGCTGGAAGAACGTCGCCGGATTGGCCGCGACGACCTCCTCGACCGGCTTGCTGGCGAACGACGACAGGCCCATCGCGGTGCCCCTGGCCGCGGCAGCGCGGGCGATGGCCACCTCGCCGTCGGGGTGCACGGCCTGCACGCCGGTGGGCGAGATCATCACCGGCAGCGCCAGCTCCTGGCCGAGCACGGTGACCGACAGGTCCCGCGCGTGCGCCAGGTTGGCCACGTGCGGCGCGAAGCCGATCTCGCTGTAGGCGTCGATGTTGTCCTCGAGCGTCTTGCCCCGCTCGGAACCGGCGACCAGCGCCATGTAGACGGACTTGGGCAGCGTCTTCTGAGCGCGGCGCTGCGCCTCGGCGACGGTCTCGAACCAGGCGTTGTTCGCCATGGGGTGGGTGCCTCTCCTAGAGCTGGGTCAGGGCGGCGGACAAGGGGCTCTCGTCGCACGGCTTGTCCGGCCGGCGCATGGAGATCTGGACGGGCACGGGCCCGCCGCGCACGCCGCCCTTGTGGCTGTGGTCCAGCGAGGGCTTGGGCGCCGCGCCGGGCGTCACCTTCGACAGGGCCAGCTCGCCGAAGCCCTTGACGCACTCCGGGTCGGGGCCGTCCAGCGGCAGGCCGGTGAAGAACTTCGCGGCCATGCAGCCGCCGCGGCAGGCGTCGTACTGGTCGCAGCCGGAGCAGGCGCCGCCACTCTGCGGCTCGCGCAGCTCCAGGAACAGGTCGCTCTCCCGCCACACCCTGGCGAAGCCGCCCTCGCTGCGGACGTTGCCGGCGAGGAACTGGTCGTGAATGGCGAACGGGCAGGCGTAGACGTCGCCGACCGGGTCGATCAGGCAGACCACGCGACCGGCACCGCACAGGTTCAGCCCGGGCAGCGACTCGCCGTACGCCGCGAGGTGGAAGAAGGAGTCGCCGGTCAGGACGCCCTCGCCGTGGGCGACCAGCCAGTCGTAGAGCTCGCGCTGCTGCGCCTGCGTCGGGTGCAGGTCGTCCCAGACGTCGGCGCCGCGGCCGGACGGGCGCAGCCGGGTCAGCCGCAGCTGGGCGCCGAACCGGTCGGCGATCTGCTTGAACAGGTCGAGCTGCCCGATGTTGTGCCGGGTGCAGACGACCGACAGCTTCGGTCTGACGCCGGCGTCGCGCAGGTGGGCCAGCGCCTTCACCGCGGTGTCGAACGAGCCCGTCCCGCGGACGGCGTCGTTGACGTCAGCCGTCGCCCCGTCGATGGAGATCTGCACGTCGACGTAGGAGTTCGCGGCGATGCGCCGGGCCGCCTCGGCGTCGAGCTTGATCCCGTTGGTCGAGAACTTCACGCCGAC
>JAOPWI010000327.1 GCA_025965755.1 Frankiales bacterium
CTCCACCGCCGGGGCGCTGGCCGGCGCGGACCTCACCCCGGTGCACGCCACCGACCCGGTCCGGCTCGTCCTGCTGCTCGGCCTGGCCGTACCCGGCCTGCTGCTGCTGCTGCGGCGGGAGCCGCCACGTGGCAATCCGCGCCGGCCCGTCCTGCTGGCCCTGGACGCCGCCTCCCTGGTCGGTGCCGTCGCCGCGCTGAGCACCGCCCTCGCGGTCGAGACCGAGCTGGCCGCCCTGCAGGGCCCGACCCAGCTGTCGCTGGTCTTGGGCAACGTCGGCGCCGCGGCCGCCGTGCTGGCGCTGCTCAGCCTGCACGCCGGGGCCGTCAGCGGCCGGCTGCAGCTGGTGGCCTGCGGCCTGCTGGTCCTGGGCGCGACCGACCTGATCCTGCTCGGCACCGGCGGCTCGGGACAGCCCGCGGGCGCCCTCGGGCACCTGGTCGGCGTGCTGCTCCTGGCCGCCGGCGCCCTGCGGGCCGACGCCCCGGCGCCCACGACGACCCCGCGACGGGTGCGCCGGGCGCTGCTGCTCCTGCCGTACGCGCCGGTCTCCCTCGCGCTCGGCAAGACCGGCTACGACCTGTTCACCTCGGAGGCGTCCGGCGACCTGCCCGTCCGGGCCAGCATGGGGCTGATCGCCCTGGCCTTCGTCCGCCAGGCCCTGACCCTGCTGGAGAACGACGACCTGCTCGAGGCGGTGGCCTCGCGGGAGCAGGTGATGCGCCGGCAGTCGCTCGAGGACCCGCTCACCGGGCTGGCCAACCGCACGCTGCTGCTCGACCGGCTGCAGGCCGCGCTGCACACCCGCCGTCCGGGCACCGAGGTGTGCGTCCTCTACATCGACCTCGACGACTTCAAGCTCATCAACGACACGCACGGCCACGACGCGGGCGACCGGGTTCTCACCGAGGTGGCCGCGCGCATGTCCCGGCTGTGCGGCCCGGCCGACACCGTCGCCCGCCTCGGCGGCGACGAGTTCGCCCTGCTGCTGGTCGGCGCTCCCGACCCGGATGCGGTCGCCCAGGCCGTCCTGGAGGTGCTCGCGGCGCCGGTACAGGTGGGCGCCCGCCGCTTCGCCGTCACCGCGAGCGTGGGGCTGGTGGCCGTCGAGTCGGCCGCCGAGACCGCCCGCACGCTGCTGGCGCACGCCGACATCGCGATGTACACGGCCAAGCACGGCGGCAAGGGCCGGGTCGCCGTCGTCCGCGGCACCGACCGGGCGCTGGCGGCCCGCAAGGTGCGCATCCGCGAGCTGGTCGCCCACCCCGACCTGGCCGACTTCGCCGTGGTCTACCAGCCCGTGGTGGACCTGCGGACCGGGGTCATCCGCGGCGTCGAGGCGCTGCTGCGCTGGCACTCCCCCGAGGTCGGGGACGTCCCTCCCGATGAGTTCGTGCACCTCGCCGAGCAGGCCGGGTCGGTCGGCCTGCTGGGCCGGCACGTGCTCGCGACGACGCTGGCCGACCTGGCCGGCTGGCAGCGGCGCTACCCGCAGCACCGGCTCGCCGCCGGCGTCAACGTCTCCCCCGTGCAGCTCGGCGACGCCGAGCTGCTGCCCGAGGCGCTCGCCGGGCTCGCCCGGCACGGCCTGTCCTGCGACCAGCTGGTCCTCGAGATCACCGAGCAGGCGCTGGTCGGTGACATCGACGTCGCCGCCGCGGCGGTCCGGGCGATGCGGGCCGCCGGGCTGTCGGTCGCCATCGACGACTTCGGAACCGGCTACTCCTCGCTGCGCTATCTGGACCGCTTCGATGCCGACGTGCTCAAGGTCGACCGCTCCTTTGTCGCCAAGCTGACCGCCGAGGGCCGCAGCATGGACCTCGTCCGGTCGGTCATCGACCTGGCCGGCATGCTCGACCTGCAGACCATCGCGGAGGGCGTCGAGACCCCCGAGCAGCTGCGGATCCTGCAGGCCATGGGCTGCGACCTGGCTCAGGGCTGGCTGTTCAGCCGGGCCGTCGACGCGCAGCGGTTCGAGCAGCTGCTCGCCAGCGGCGCCCGCTTCGACGTGCCGGCTCCGCTGCCGGCTCCGCGCCTGGACGCCTCCTGGCTCGAGGGCGCCGGCGTCGTCTGACCCCTCAGGCGCAGCCCAGGCGGCACGCCTGCGCGTCGCGGACCACGACCCAGCCGTCGCCCCTGCGGCGCAGCGGCAGCAGCGTCTGGCGGCGGATCTCCCCGCGAGCCAGCTCCACCCGGACCACGGCGGTCCGCCCCCGGCTGCGCTCCAGCTGGGTCCGCACGACCGCGCGGGTGACGTCCGTGGTGGCCACCCGGGCGCGCAGGTCACGGCAGACCTGCCCGGCGCTGCGCGCCTCCCGGCTGCCGGGAGCGGGAACCGACAGCCGGGCGTACGCCGCGCAGTCGCCGAACACCGTCGCCTCGGCCCAGCGCTGAGCCGTTCCGACGGGGGTCTGCAGCCGCCGCAGGTCGACCGCGGCGGTGCTGCCGACGAGCAGGGCGACGAGGATCATGACGGTCACCAGCCCGACCTGGCCGCGCCACACCCGGGTGGACTGCGAGACCTCCGCGCGCCGCTCGAGCTGCGCGTACGCCTCCTGCGTCACCGCCGGCCCGGCTGTGCGGTGTCCCCGGGCACGCCCACGGCACGCAGGTCGGGCAGCACGGGCAGCTCCGGAAGGTGAGGGGCACGGCGATCCTGGCACGCAGGGGCGGCAACGCCGACGGGGCGGCCCTCCCGGAGGAGGACCGCCCCGTCGTGGAGCAGACGTGCGTGCGTGGACTAGAAGTCCATGCCGCCCATGCCGCCGTCGCCACCGGGCATGGCCGGGGCGTTCTTCTCCGGCTTGTCGGCGATGACGGCCTCGGTGGTGAGGAAGAG
>JAOPWI010000369.1 GCA_025965755.1 Frankiales bacterium
GCGTCGCGGGGACCGGAGGACCGGGGGGCGTCGGCGCGCGTGCTGCGGCCCGAGCCCTGGCTGGTCGCCGCCCGCTTGGCCGCGGCACGCGCCTTGCGCGCGGCCGGGTGGTGCGGGCGGTCGACCGCAGCCGGCGTCGCCTTGCGCCCGGCCAGCTTCTTCTTGCCCTGCCCGCCCGAGCCCACGGGGGCGCCCTTGCGGTGCGAGCCGGCCTTGCCGGCCCGGCCTCCCTGGCCTCCGCCCTTGATGGGCTTGCCGCTCTCGGCCACTGTCAACTCCCTGTCGATGCCGCGAGGTGCCAGCGCACCCCGTCGGCGGTGTCCTCGAGCACGATGCCCGAGGCGGCCAGGCGGTCGCGCAACGCGTCCGCCTGAGCCCAATCCTTGCGGGCCCGCGCGTCGGCGCGGGCCTCCACGGCCAGCGCGACCAGCGCGTCGACGACCCCGGACAGCTCGCCGCCGGACGACGCCGGCCACTGCGACACCGGGTCGAGCGCCAGCACGGCGAGCATCCGGCGCAGCGTCGCCAGGGTGGCGGCGAGCGCCGGCAGGTCGTGGGCGGCCAGCAGGGCATTGCCTGCACGCACGCCGTTGTGCACGACCGCGAGCGCCTGCGGCACCCCGAGGTCGTCATCGAGCCGGTCGGCGAACTCGTCCCACGAGGCCTTGCTCAGACCCTCGTCGACCGCCGTGTCGCCGACCGCCTCGGTGGCGTTGCGCACGAACGTCTCGATCCGGGCGTACGCCGACTCGGCGTCGCTCACGGCCTGCGGCGACCACTCGAGCGGCGAGCGGTAGTGGGCGGCGCCGAGGGCGTACCGCAGCACCTGCGGGCGCACCTGCGCGAGCGCCTCGGGAACGCCGGTGACGTTGCCCAGGCTCTTGCTCATCTTCTCGCCGCCGCCCGGACCCGTGACCAGCCCGTGGTGCAGCCAGGTGCGGGCAAACGGGTGGCCGGCGCAGGCCGACTGGGCGACCTCGTTCTCGTGGTGCGGGAAGACCAGGTCCAGCCCGCCGCCGTGCAGGTCGAACTCCTCGCCGAGGTAGGCGACCGCCATGGCCGAGCACTCGATGTGCCAGCCCGGCCGGCCGGGCCCCCACGGCGACGGCCAGGACGGCTCGCCGGGCTTGGCCGCCTTCCACAGCGCGAAGTCGAGCGGGTCGCGCTTCTCGCCGGTGTGGCCGTGCGCCACCGACCTGTCGCTGGCGCGCAGCGCGTCGGGCGACTGGCCGGACAGCGCGCCGTACTCCGGCGCGGTCCGGACCGCGAGGTAGACGTCGCCGCCGGACTCGTACGCGTGCCCGCGCTCGATGATCGTCTCGATGAGCCGGACGATGTCGGGCAGGTGACCGGTGACGCGCGGCTCCGCGGTCGGCGGGAGGACCTGGACGGCGTCGTACGCCTGGGTGAAGGCCCGGTGCATGCGGGTGGCCAGTGCCCACCACGGCTCGTCGTCGTGCGCGGCGTTGTGGATGATCTTGTCGTCCACGTCGGTGACGTTGCGGACGAAGACGACCTTCAGCCCGCTGGCGAGCAGCCAGCGGTGCAGGACGTCGAGGGCGACCGCGCTGCGCAGGTGGCCGACGTGGGGCGCGCCCTGCACGGTGGGACCGCACACGTAGAGCCCGACCTGCCCGGCCACCAGCGGCTCCAGCGGGCGCACCGCCCGGCTCCGGGTGTCGTACAGGCGCAGGGTCACCACGGTCACGCTACCTGCGCCGCGCCACCAGAGCCGTCGCGATCGCGGCCCGCCCCTCGCCCCGGCCGGTCAGCCCCAGGCCGTCCGTCGTGGTGGCGCTCACGCTCACCACCGCCCCGCGCAGGGCCGCCGACATCGCGGCCTCGGCCTCCGCCCGCCGCGGGCCGACCTTGGGCCGGTTGCCGACCAGCTGCACCGCGACGTTGCCGACCACCCAGCCCCCCTCGTCGAGCAGCCGGGCCACCTCGTCGAGCAGCGCAGCTCCGGACGCGCCGGCCCAGCGCGGGTCGGAGGTGCCGAAGACGCTGCCGAGGTCACCGATACCGGCCGCCGACAGCAGGGCGTCACAGGCGGCGTGCGCGGCGACGTCGCCGTCGGAGTGCCCCTCGCAGCCGTCCTCGCCCTCCCACAGCAGGCCGGCCACCCAGCACGGCCGCCCGGCCTGGACCGGGTGGACGTCGACGCCGATGCCGGTGCGGGGCAGGTCAGCGGGCACGCAGCACCGCCTCCGCGAGCAGCAGGTCCAGGGGTCGGGTCACCTTGAACGCCTCCTCCGAGCCGGGCACCGTGCGCACGGGCACTCCCAGCATCTCCACCATGCCGGCGTCGTCGGTGTGGGGGGCCAGCACCTGGGCGTGGGCCCGGGCCAGCACCTCCCGGGTGAAGCCCTGCGGGGTCTGGACCGCCCGCAGCCACGCGCGCTCCAGGGTGCGCTCCACCATCCCGTCGCCGTCGACCTGCTTGACGGTGTCGGCGACCGGCAGCACCGGAACGACCGCCGGCGCTCCCTCGCGCAGGGCGGCCACGACCGCCTCCACCACGGCCACCGGCGTCAGCGCCCGGGCGGCGTCGTGCACGAGCACCAGCCCGACCTCCGGCGGCAGCGCGGCCAGCGCCCGGGCCACCGACTCCTGCCGCTCACGGCCTCCGGCGACGACCACGACGTCGTACGCCGCCAGCAGCGCGGCGACCGCCTCGAGGTCGGCGGCCGGCGCGGCCACGACGACCGGCCCGACGCTGGGGCAGGCACGCAGCCCGCGCACCGCGTGGACGAGCAGCGGCTCACCGGCCAGCTCGCGCAGCGCCTTGGGCGCTCCGGGACC
>JAOPWI010000394.1 GCA_025965755.1 Frankiales bacterium
GGCGCCCCCCGCCGACGTCACGACCGGCCGCGCCGCTCCCCGAGCGGCCGCCAAGGCGACGGCAGCGCGCCGCGGGCCGTCCAAGGTCGCCAGCCGGGCCTGATCGGCGCCGTGCCAGCGGGCTCTGTCTGCGGCGTTATACGTCCCTGTCAGTGACGTGAGGCACACTGCGGGCTCCCCGAACGCAGGAGCGCGCATGCGTCGTACGGCCCTGACCTTTCCGCTGCTCGCTGCGGCGCTGATCGGCAGCGGCCTCACGGCCATGCCGGTGGGTGCCCAGACGTCCGGCTCGTCGGTCCAGCTGGAGAGCGGCAGCACGCCCGAGACCCGCCCGTTCCCCGACGACGTCTTCACCGTCGCCGACCCCGCCCAGCGGACCGGACGCCGGGTCGACCTGCCCACCAGCGGCTGCGCGGCCGACGGCGCCTCCGCGTGCGCCGACCTGGCCCTGGTCAACCAGATGGACGGCTTCGACGTCCGCCCGCGGGTCAGCCTGCCCTTCACCGGGCCGATCGACCTGGCGTCCGTGACGCCGGCGGCGGTCCGGATCGAGGGCGCCAACGGCTTCCGCACCGGCCTGACCCAGCTGGTCCAGGACCGCACGGCCGGCACCGTCTACGGCCTGCCCGAGGCCTACCTGCGCCAGGGCACCAGCTACACGCTCGTCGTGGGCGCCGGGCTGCGGGCGGCCGATGGCACGGCCGTCGGCCTCGGCGGCGCCGAGCGCCGGGTCACCTTCACCACGATGACCACGACGAACGTGCTCGACCGGGCCCGCGCCGCGCTCGACGACGGCTCGGCCTACAGCGCGGCCGGCATTCCCGACGCGTCCCGCACGCTGCGCTTCGACACCGCCGACAACGGCTCCCGCTCGGTGTTCCCGGGCGACCCCGCCGGCACCCGGATCGAGCGCATCGACCAGGTCCGCGCCGCGACCAGCACGGCCGGGGCGTTCACGACGACGCCGGTCGTCAACACGGCCAAGACCTACGCGTTCTACGGGTTCGGCTCCCTCACGAGCCCGCAGTACGCCAACGCCGCCGTGCGCATCCCGCAGGTGCCCACCACCCGGTCCCCGAGCCCGGTCGGCTCCGCCCGGCTCGCCGTGTCGATGGTCTCGCCCGCTCCGAGCGCCAGCTGCATCCGCCCGGTCGTGTTCGGCCACGGCTTCACCCGCAGCAAGTACGACGTGTTCCTCGCCGCCGACACGCTGGGCACGAGCAACCTCGCCGTCTTCGCCACGGACGTGGTGGGCCACGGCTTCGGGCCCGACTCCTCCTACCGGGTGACCACGGCGACCGGAACGGTCACCACCGGCCGCGCGCTCGGCCGCGGCCGCGACCTCACCGGGAACGGCGTCATCGACTCCACCGAGGGGTCAGCCACGGCCGGGGCGGTCAACAGCCGCGACGCGCTCATCCAGACGGTCATCGACAACATGGTCCTGGTCCGGGCGCTGCAGCGGGGCGTCGACGTCGACGGCAACGGCACCGTGGACACCTGCACCGGGGCCGGCCAGGTCGCCTACTACGGCCAGAGCTTCGGCGGCATCTACGGCACCATGCTGCTGGGAACCGACCCGTCCGTCCCGACCGGTGTCCCGAACGTCGCCGGCGGGCCGATCCCCGAGGTCAGCCGCCTCGGCGCGTTCCGCCCGCTGCTCGGCGCGGCTCTGGGTCCGCTGCGCAACGGCGGCCCCGGCCGCGACGGCTTCACCGAGTCGCTCCCGCTGCGCCGGGACCCGCGCGTCGACGACCCCCAGCAGGGCGCCATCCCGATCCAGCGGGTCCTGGACACCCACACCTGGGTGACCCGCTCCGGCAGCCCCGAGGCCTACGCGCCCCGGCTCGGGGCCGGTGGCGACTTCGCCAGCAAGAAGGTCATCTTCCAGGTCGCGTACGGGGACGGCACCGTCCCCAACCCGACCTCGGCCGAGCTGCTCCGCGCCGGTGACCTCTACGACCGGACGTGGATCTACCGCAACGACCGCACGGCCACCGCGACGAACAACCCGCACGGCTTCCTGCTCGACCCGCTGCTGCCGGCGCACTTCGAGGGCCAGGAGCAGATCCGCCGCTTCATCGCGACCAACGGCGTCGACGAGCGGGACCCCGACACCCCGCAGAAGCCGGCCTGGGAGCCCGCGGTCGCCAAGGCCGGCTCCACGCCGAGCGTCGACTACCGCGTGCAGCTGGACTGCCTGCACTACCCCGACCCGCAGACCGGTTCGCCGCAGACCCGCACCAGCCCGGCGCAGGACTGCACCGACCGCTCGGCGACCGTGGCCCCGCGGTCCACGCCGCAGGGCTCGCGCGCCGTCGTCCTGCCGGTGGCCCGGCGGGTGCTGGACACCCGCGCGGCCACCAACACCGCCACCGCTGGGCGCCGGGCCGAGGGGCGGCTGACCGTCGACCTGCGCAGCGTCGTCCCCGACGCCGCAGCCGGCGCCGCGGTCCTCAACATCACGGTGACCGGCGCGACGCGCCGGGGCTTCGTCGTCGCCTTCCCGTCCGGCGCTGCCCAGCCGCCGACGAGCAACGTCAACGTCGAGGCCGCCCGAACCGGCGTCGACGCGGCGACGCAGGCCAACGAGGCGATCGTGCGGCTCTCCCAGGACCGCAAGGTCGACCTGTTCGTGGCCACCAGCGCGCACGTCATCGTGGACGTCGTGGGCTACCTCACGACCGCCGCGGCGGCGAACGGGGACGGCCGGCTGCAGCCGGTGCGTCCGAGCCGGGTGCTGGACACCCGCACCACCGCCGCGCCGCGCCGCGCCGGCGACGTGATCGTCGACCTGTCGCGCACCGCCGCCGCGACGGCCACCGCCGTCGTGCTGAACGTGACGGTGGCCCGTCCCGACGCCCGGGGCTACGTCGTGGCGCACCCGACGGGCAGCGCCCGGCCGGAGACCTCCAACGTCAACGTCGAGCGCGGTCAGGCGCAGGCCAACGAGGTGCTCGTCCGGGTCGGCGAGGGCGGCAAGGTCACCCTGCACGTGGCCGGCACGCACGCGGAGGTCATCGCCGACCTGGTGGGCGTCGTCAGCGCGTCACCAGCCTCGGCCCAGGGCTACGTCGCGCTGCCGCAGCCGGTCCGCGTCGGCGACAGCCGTACCGGCAGCCACCTGCCGCGCGGCCGGATCCGCGGCCCGGCCGAGCTCCGGCTCGACGCGGCCGTGCCGGCCGGGGCGACCGGCGTCGTGCTCAACGTGACGGCGACGGGCGCCAGCGCGCCCGGCTTCGTCACGGTCTACCCGGCCGGCACGGCCCGCCCGGAGACGTCCCACGTCACCTTCCCGGCCGGCCTGACCCAGGCCAACGAGGTGCTCGCCGGCCTGGGCACCGGCCGTCGCGTCGTGCTCGACGTGGGCGGCTCCCGGTCCGCCGCCGCGGCGCTCGTGGTCGACCTGGTGGGCTACACCACCGAGCCGGCAGCCTGACCGGGGACGGCGCCGCACGCCCGTTTCCCGGGGGTGCGGCGCCGTCGGCCGGCCCGGCTCCGGAGGGCACCGCCCGGAGTCGCCGCAGGGCGTCCTGTCGGGGGGAGCGGCTACCGTTCGCCCGTCTGCTCAGCGTCCCGAAGGGTCTGGCATGTCCCGCACCGCCCGTTCTGCCCTCCTCGCGACCGGTCTGACGACCGCGCTGCTGGCTGCGCTCGCGCCGGCCGCCACGGCGCAGGAGGCCACGCCCAGCGCCGCGACCAGCACCCCGCCCAGCCCCGCGGCCAGCCCGTCGCCGAGCATCCACCACCAGCCGTACGACGAGGCGCAGCCCGCCCCGTCCGGCGCGCAGACCACCGCAGGGAC
>JAOPWI010000430.1 GCA_025965755.1 Frankiales bacterium
CCTGGCGGCTGCGGTGGTCAGCCTGGGCGTGCCGCTCGGCGCGCTCGTCTACTGGGTGCTGCGCGGCGCCGCGGCGGCCTTTCCGCTGGCCGACCTCGGCCGGGCGGCCGGCACCTCGCTCGGGGTCTCGGCGCTGGGCGCGCTCGCCACGACGCTGCTGGCCGTGCCGGTGGGCGTGCTGGCGGCCCGGCGCGGCGGCCCGCTGCCGCGCCTGCTCGAGCGGGCGTCCTACGTCGGCCACGCGCTGCCCGGCATCGTCGTGGCGCTCTCGCTGGTCTTCCTGTCCGTGCGCTACGCCGAGCCGCTCTACCAGCGCACGCCGGTGCTGGTGCTGGCGTACGTGGTGCTGTTCCTGCCGCTGGCCGTCGGTGCGGTGCACGCGTCGGCGGCCCAGTCGCCGCCGGTGCTCGAGGACGTGGCCCGCGCCGCCGGCTCCCGGCCGGTCGCCGTGCTGCGCCGGGTGACCCTGCCGCTGGCCATGCCGGGCATCGCGGCGGGCGCGGCCCTGGTGTTCCTCACCTGCATGAAGGAGCTTCCCGCGACGCTGCTGCTGCAGCCGCTGGGCGCCGACACCCTGGCCACCGAGCTGTGGTCGCGCACCGCGATCGCGTCCTACTCCGCCGCCGCCCCCTACGCTGCCCTGCTCGTGCTCCTGTCCGCGGTTCCGACCTACCTGCTGACGGTGCGCAGATGACGCTCGCGCTCGCCGTCCGGGGCCTGCACAAGGCCTACGACGCTCCCGTGCTGCGCGGCCTGGACCTGGACGTCGAGCCGGGCTCGCTGGTGACGCTGCTGGGACCGTCGGGCTGCGGCAAGACGACGCTGCTGCGCCTGGTCGCCGGCTTCGACCGCTCCGACGGCGGCACCGTCGAGGTCGCCGGCCGGCTGGTCGAGGGACCGGGCGCGCACGTCCCGGCGGAGCGCCGGCGGGTCGGCATCGTTCCGCAGGAGGGGGCGCTGTTCCCGCACCTGTGCGTCCACGACAACGTCGCCTTCGGGCTCCCGCGGGCCGAGCGGTCCGGCCCGCGGGCCGACGAGGTGCTCGAGCTGGTCGGGCTGTCGGGCTACGGGCGGCGCATGCCGCACGAGCTGTCCGGCGGCCAGCAGCAGCGGGTGGCCGTCGCTCGGGCACTCGCTCCGCGGCCGTCCCTGGTGCTGCTCGACGAGCCGTTCAGCGCCCTGGACGCCGGGCTGCGCGCGACCGTCCGGGCCGACGTGCGGTCCTCGCTCAAGGCGGCCGGCGCCACCGCGGTGCTGGTCACCCACGACCAGCAGGAGGCGCTGTCGGTCGCCGACGTCGTCGCGGTCGTGCGCGACGGCCGGGTGGTGCAGGCCGCCGCTCCCGAGGAGGTCTACCTGCGCCCGGCCGACCTCGGCGTCGCGACGTTCGTCGGCGAGGCCGTCGTGCTGGCCGGCACGGCCTCCGGCCGCAGCGTGGACACCCCGCTCGGCCGGCTCGACCTCGTCGCGCCCGCCGACGGCCCGGTCGACGTGGTGCTGCGCCCGGAGCAGCTGCTGGTCGGCGACGCCGGCCAGACGCAGGCGGTCGTGCTGGAGCGGGTGTTCTACGGCCACGACGCCCTGCTGCGCCTGCGGCTGCCCGGTGGCGACGTCGCGACCGCGCGGATCAGCGCCGGCCCGCTGCCGGCCGAGGGCAGCACCGTGCGGGTGGGCTGCCGCGGCCCGGTCGTCGCCTTTCCGGCGAGCTAGGCGAGGGCCACCAGGTCGGCGAAGTCGTCGGACCACTGGTCCTCGACGCCGTCCGGGAGCAGCAGCACCTTGTCGGGCTGCAGCGCGGTCACCGCGCCCTCGTCGTGGGTGACCAGCACGACCGAGCCCTTGTAGGTCGCCAGCGCCCCGAGGACCTCCTCGCGGCTGGCCGGGTCCAGGTTGTTGGTCGGCTCGTCCAGCAGCAGCACGTTGGCGCCGCTGACCACGAGGGTGGCCAGCGCCAGGCGGGTCTTCTCGCCGCCGGACAGCGTGCCGGCCGGCTGGTGCACGACGTCGCCGGTGAACAGGAAGGAGCCGAGCACCCGGCGCGCCTCGGGCTCGGGCAGGTCCGGCGCGGAGCTGCGCATGTTCTCGAGCACCGTGCGGTCGGTGTCCAGGGTGTCGTGCTCCTGGGCGTAGTAGCCCAGCCGCAGCCCGTGGCCGGGCAGCACCTCTCCGGTGTCCGGCAGCTCGGTGCCCGACAGCAGCTTGAGCAGCGTGGTCTTGCCGGCGCCGTTGAGCCCGAGCACGACGACGCGGGCGCCGCGGTCGATGGCCAGGTCGACGTCGGTGAAGATCTCCAGCGATCCGTAGGACTTCGACAGCTCGCGCGCCGTCAGCGGGGTCTTGCCGCAGGGGGCCGGCTCGGGGAAGCGCAGCTTGGCCACCCGGTCCTGCGCGCGCACGCCCTCCGCCCCGGCGAGCAGCTTCTCGGCCCGCTTGAACATGCCCTGCGCGGCCTTGGCCTTGGTGGCCTTGGCGCGCATCTTCTCCGCCTGCGCGTTGAGGACGCCGGCCTGCTTCTCGGCATTGGCCCGCTCGCGCTTGCGCCGCTTCTCGTCGGTCTCGCGCTGCTTGAGGTAGGTCTTCCAGCCGACGTTGTACTGGTCGAGCTCGGCCCGGTTGGCGTCCAGGTGGAACACCTTGTTGACCACCGCGTCGAGCAGCTCGACGTCGTGGCTGATGACCACGAGCCCGCCCTGGTGCTTCTTGAGGAACTCGCGCAGCCAGGCGATCGAGTCGGCGTCCAGGTGGTTGGTGGGCTCGTCGAGCAGCAGCGTCGTCGCGCCGCTGAACAGGATGCGGGCCAGCTCGATGCGCCGGCGCTGGCCACCGGACAGGGTGCCGATGCGCTGGTCCAGAGCCCGCTCGGGGAGCCCGAGGTTCGAGCAGATGCGGGCCGCCTCGGACTCGGCGCTGTAGCCGTCGAGCCCGGTGAAGCGCTCCTCGAGCCGGCCGTAGCGCGCGAGCAGGGCGGCGTCGTCGGGCCGCTCGGACAGCTCGACCTGCAGCTTCTCCATGTTGCGGACGATCTCGTCGAGCCCGCGGGCCGACAGCACCCGGTCGCGGCCGAGGACGTCCAGGTCACCGGTACGCGGGTCCTGCGGCAGATAGCCGACCTCGCCGGTGTGGGTGATGCTGCCGGCGGCCGGCAGGGTCTCCCCCGCGAGCGTCTTGGTCAGCGTGGTCTTGCCGGCCCCGTTGCGGCCGACCAGCCCGATGCGGTCGCCGGGCTGCACGCGGAACGTGACGCCAGACAGGAGGGCTCGCGCGCCGGCGCGGAGCTCGACGTCCTGCACAGTGATCACCGGCTCCAGTCTACGTGGGCCCGCGGCGAGGACCCCGCCGCTACTGGCCAGTAGGACGCGCGGGAGACTGGTCGCCACATCCGAGCACCCTGTGGAGGACTCCGCGTGACCGAGATCAGCTTCGACGGGCGTGTCGCCATCGTCACCGGCGCGGGCGGCGGCCTGGGCCGCACCTACGCGCTGGACCTGGCCGCCCGCGGCGCGGCCGTGGTCGTCAACGACCTCGGCGGCAGCGTCGACGGCAAGGGCGGCGACGACAGCGCCGCGCAGAAGGTGGTCGACGAGATCACCGCCCAGGGCGGCCAGGCCGTCCCCAACTACGACTCCGTCGCGACCCCCGAGGGCGGCGAGAGCATCGTCAAGACCGCCGTCGACGCGTTCGGCAAGGTCGATGTCGTCATCAACAACGCCGGCATCCTGCGCGACAAGAGCTTCCTGAAGATGGAGTGGTCGGACCTGCAGGCCGTCATCGACGTGCACCTGATGGGCGCCTTCTACGTCAGCAAGCCGGCCTTCGCGGTCATGAAGGAGAACGGCTACGGCCGCTTCGTGTTCACCGCCTCGAACGCCACCTTCGGCAACTTCGGCCAGACCAACTACTCGGCCGCCAAGATGGCCCTCGTCGGGCTGTCCAACACGCTGTCGGTCGAGGGCGCCCGCGCCGGCATCCTGTCCAACGTGATCATGCCGGTCGCCAAGACCCGCATGACCGAGGACCTGCTCGGCGACTTCGCCAACTACCTCGCGCCCGAGCTGGTCACCCCCATGGTGACCTACCTGTCCAGCGAGGCGTGCACCACGGCGCACGGCAACTACTCCGCCGCCGGTGGCCGCTACGCCGCCGTCAACTGGGCCCTCGGCCAGGGCTGGTACGCCGGCGCCGGCGTCACGCCCACCGCCGAGGACATCCAGGCCCACCTGGACCAGATCACCAGCACCGACGGCTTCATCGTTCCGCAGTCGACGACCGACGAGATCGTCGCGCTGGCCGCGCACTTCCAGGCTCCGGCCTAGTCCGACCCGGCCCACGCGAACGGCGCCGGTCCCCGCGGGGACCGGCGCCGTTCGGCGTTGCTAGACGTTGAAGCCGAGCGCCCGCAACTGCTCGCGGCCGTCGTCGGTGATCTTGTCCGGGCCCCACGGCGGCATCCAGACCCAGTTGATGCGCACGTCGTCGACCAGCGGCGCCAGCGCGGAGCGGGTCTGCTCCTCGATGACGTCGGTCAGCGGGCAGGCCGCGCTGGTCAGCGTCATGTCCAGGGTGACGGTGTTGTCGTCGTGGACCTGCGCACCGTAGACCAGGCCGAGATCGACGACGTTGATGCCGAGCTCGGGGTCCACGACGTCCTTCATCGCCTCGATGACGTCGTCGTCCGCCGCACGCTGCTTCGGCTGGTCGCCGACGGTCGGGGTCAGGAGCACGGGGGGAACCTCCGCCTCCTGGGTCAGGTCGGTCATGACGCCTCCTGTGCTGTCTGCGCGACGGCCTGTGCCGTCGCGTCCTTCCACGCCATCCACCCGAGCAGCGCGCACTTCACGCGCGCCGGGTAGCGGGAGACGCCGGCGAAGGCAATCCCGTCCTCCAGCACGTCCTCGTCCGGCTCCACCGTGCCGCGGCTCTGCATGAGGGCGAGGAACGCCTCGGCCTTGACCAGCGCCTGCGCCACCGGCTGGCCGATGACCAGATCGGTCATCACCGACGTCGAGGCCTGGCTGATGGAGCAGCCCTGGCCGTCGTAGGACACGTCGGTGACGGTTCCGCCGACGACCTGCACCCGCAGCGTGACCTCGTCGCCGCACGTGGGGTTCACGTGGTGCACCTCGACGTCGTACGGGTCGCGCAGCCCCTGGTGGTGGGGGTTGCGGTAGTGGTCCAGGATGATCTCCTGGTACATCGACTCGCTCATGCTGACCAGAACGCCTTGACCTGGCCCAGGCCTTCCACCAGCGCGTCGATCTCGCCGGCAGTGTTGTAGAGGTAGGACGAGGCCCGGGCGGTCGCCGGCACGCCGTAGCGCTTGCAGACCGGTGCCGCGCAGTGGTGGCCGACCCGGACGGCGATGCCCAGGTCGTCCAGCGACTGGCCGACATCGTGCGGGTGCACGCCCTCGACGGTGAAGCTGACGGCCGCGCCGCGCATCTGCGTGGTGTCCGGCCCGATGATCCGGACGCCGTCGACGGTGCGCAGGCCCTCCAGCAGCCGGGCCGTCAGCGCCAGCTCGTGGCGGGCGATGCGGTCCAGCCCGACGCGGGACAGGTAGTCGCAGGCAGCGGCGAGCGCGACGGCCTGGCTGATGACCGGCGTGCCGGCCTCGAAGCGCTCGGGCGCGGGCGCGTAGGTGGAGCCGCCCATCGCCACGACCTCGATCATCGAGCCGCCGCCCATGAACGGGGGCATCGCGTCCAGCAGCTCCCGGCGGCCCCACAGCACCCCGACCCCGGACGGGCCCAGCAGCTTGTGACCGGTGAAGCACAGGAAGTCCACGCCGAGCTCGGCGACCGAGACCGGCATGTGAGGCACCGACTGGGCGGCGTCGACCAGCACCAGCGCGCCGACCGCCCGGGCCCGGCGGACCAGCTCCTCGACCGGGTTGACCGTGCCGAGCAGGTTGCTCTGATGGGCGAACGCCACCAGCTTGGTCCGCTCGGTGATGACGTCGTCGCGCAGCTCCAGCCGGCCGTCGTCGGTGAGCGGGAACCACTTCAGCGTGGCGCCGGTGCGCTCGCAGAGCATCTGCCACGGCACCAGGTTGGAGTGGTGCTCCATCTCGGTGACGACGATCTCGTCGCCGGCGCCCAGGTGGAACCGCGAGCCGGCCGCCGCGTTGCCCAGCGAGTAGGCCACCAGGTTGATGGCCTCGGTGACGTTCTTGGTGAACACCACCTCGCGCGCGTCCGGCGCGCCGATGAACGCGGCGACCGTGGAGCGCGCGGCCTCGTACGCGTCGGTGGCCTCCTGGGACAGCGTGTGCACGCCGCGGTGGACGTTGCTGTAGTGCTGCTCCACGAAGGCGCGCTCGGCGTCCAGCACCTGGCGCGGCTTGTGACTGGACGAGGCGTTGTCCAGGTAGACCAGCGGCCGGCCGTTGACCTCGCGGGAGAGCACCGGAAAGTCGGCCCGCACGGCGTCGACGTCGTACGGCGCCGGCGCAGCCAGCACCGCGGTCATGCCGTGGTCACCGCCCCCGGCAACACCGGGCCGGTCGGCAGGCCGGGCGCTGCGGGAGCCGTCGCGTCCGGGCCGTACTTGGTGTAGCCGTGCGCCTCGAGCTCGTCGGCGAGCTCCTTGCCGCCCTGCTCGACGATCCGGCCCTTGACGAAGACGTGCACGAAGTCGGGCTCGATGTACTTCAGGATGCGGGTGTAGTGCGTGATGAGCAGCACGCCCGTCTCGCCGCCGGCGCGCACCCGGTTGACGCCCTCGGACACATCGCGCAGCGCGTCGACGTCCAGGCCGGAGTCGGTCTCGTCCAGGACGGCGATCTTGGGGCGGAGCAGCTCGAGCTGGAGCACCTCGTGGCGCTTCTTCTCCCCGCCGGAGAAGCCCTCGTTGACGCTGCGCTCGGCGAACGCCGGGTCGACGCCCAGGCGGGCCATCGCCTCCCGCTGCTCCTTGACCCACAGGCGCAGCTTCGGAGCCTCGCCGCGGACCGCGGTGACCGCGGTGCGCAGGAAGTTCGAGACCGAGACGCCGGGCACCTCGACGGGGTACTGCATCGCCAGGAAGATGCCGGCGCGGGCCCGCTCGTCGACCGCCATGGCCAGCACGTCGTCGCCGTCCAGGGTGACGGTGCCGCCCGTGACGGTGTACTTCGGGTGGCCGGCGATGGCGTAGGCCAGCGTCGACTTCCCCGAGCCGTTGGGCCCCATGATCGCGTGGGTCTCGCCCGCACGGATGGTCAGGTTGACGCCGGTGAGGATCTTCTTGTCCTCGACGGCGACCTCGAGGTCGCGGATCTCCAGCGTGGCCATGCTCAGCTCTCCATCTGGACGAGGACGCTGTCGCCCTCGACCGTGACTGCGTAGGTGGGGACGGGCTTGGTGGCGGGCAGCCCGGTCGGCGCGCCGGTCGCCAGGTCGAACATCGACCCGTGCAACCAGCACTCGATGTGGCCGTCCTCGACGTCGCCCTCGGACAGCGAGACGTCGGCGTGCGAGCAGATGTCGCCGATGGCGTAGACCGTGCCGCCGCTGCGGGCGATGCAGACCGGCTTGCCGTCGAGCTCGACGCGCAGGGCGCCCTCCTCGGGCAGCTCGGACAGGGCGCAGGCCTTGAGCGGGGCGGTCACGCGGGGGTCTCCTCGGGAAGAACGCGGGTGAGCTCGGCCTCGACCGCGCCCAGCAGGCGCTCCTCGAGGGCAGGAATGCCGATCTGGGACAGCACGTCGGCGAAGAAGCCACGCACGACCATCCGGCGGGCGACGTCGGCCGGAATGCCGCGCGCCTGCAGGTAGAACAGCTGCTCGTCGTCGAAGCGACCGGTCGCGCTGGCGTGACCGGCACCGGCGATCTCGCCGGTCTCGATCTCCAGGTTGGGCACCGAGTCGGCCCGCGCCTCGGGCGTGAGCAGCAGGTTGCGGTTCAGCTCGTAGGTGTCCGTGCCGACCGCTGCGGCCCGGATGACGACGTCGCCGATCCACACCGTGTGGGCGCGGTCGCCCTGCAGCGCCGACTTGTAGGTCACCCGGCTCTTGCAGTGCGGCACCGCGTGGTCGACGCGCAGCCGGTGCTCCAGGTGCTGCGCGGCGTCGGCGAACGACAGCCCGAGCAGCTCGGCGTCGCCGCCCGGCCCGTCGTAGGACACGGTCGGCACCAGGCGGACCAGATCGCCGCCCAGCGTCACGACGATGGAGCGGTAGCGCGCGTCGCGGCCGACCCGGGCGGCCTGCGCGCCCAGGTGCACCGCGTCGGGCTCCCACTCCTGCAGGCTGACCAGGGTCAGGGACGCGCTGTCACCGACCCGCACCTCGACGCTCGCGGAGTAGCGGCCGGTGCCGCTGTGGGCGAGCACCACGACGGCGTGGGCGAACGGCTCGACGTCGACGACCACGTGCCCGTACGCGGTGCCGCCGGTGCCCCGGACGTCGATCGTGACGGGCTGCTCGACCACGGTGTCCCGGGGAACGGTGACGAGCGTGCCGCAGGAGAAGTCGCGCATGGCGTAGGCCGCGGACCTGTCGGCCGGAACGAGCACCGAGCCGACCAGCGCGTGGTCGGGCCCGATCTGCTCGACCCGCACGGTGTCCGGCGCGTCGACGGTGATGTCGACCTTGCCGTCCACCACGGCGGTGCCGTCGTGCAGCCCGTGGAGGCGGGCGAGCGGCGTGAAGCGCCACTCCTCCTCGCGACCGGTGATGCGGGCGAAGGCGTCGGGATCGGTCGAGTGCACCTGGGCGGTGCGGGCGTCGGCCGGCTTCTTGGGTGTGGAGGGCGTGACGTTGACCGCCACCGAGCCCTCCATGAGGCCGCCGGTCTCCTTGAGCGCGGCGCGCTCGGTGGAGAGGGCGGCCTCCATCGCGCTAGCCAACGGAACCCTCCATCTGCAGCTCGATGAGGCGGTTGAGCTCGAGGGCGTACTCCATCGGCAGCTCACGGGCGATCGGCTCGACGAAGCCGCGCACGACCATCGCCATCGCCTCGTCCTCGGCCAGGCCGCGGCTCATCAGGTAGAAGAGCTGGTCCTCGCCGACCTTGCTGACGGTCGCCTCGTGGCCCAGCGACACGTCGTCCTCGCGGACGTCGACGTAGGGGTAGGTGTCGCTGCGGCTGATCGCGTCGACGAGCAGGGCGTCGCAGACGACGTTGCTCTTGCTGCCGGTCGCGCCCTCCTGCACCTGGACCAGGCCGCGGTAGGAGGTGCGGCCGCCGCCGCGGGCCACCGACTTCGACACGATGTTGCTGGTCGTGTTGGGGGCGGCGTGGACCATCTTGGCGCCGGCATCCTGGTGCTGGCCCGCGCCGGCGAAGGCGATCGACAGCGTCTCGCCGGAGGCGCGCTCGCCCAGCAGGTAGCAGGCCGGGTACTTCATGGTCACCTTGGAGCCGATGTTGCCGTCGATCCACTCCAT
>JAOPWI010000104.1 GCA_025965755.1 Frankiales bacterium
CTCGACCAGATCCTGCAGCTGCGCCGGCGGCAGGGCGGCCAGCCAGGCGCCGGCGCGGGCGAGCAGGCCGGGCAGGGTGTCGGCCAGCCCCTCGGCCGGCTGCACCGGCAGCGCGTCGCGGAACTCCAGCTCCTGCGCGGCCAGGGTGATGGCGTCGGAGAGCACGTCGTACCAGGTCGTCGACAGCACGCCGACCGTGAGGTGCACGGAGTGCTCGTCGGTCGTCAGGGCCGCGTGCACGTAGCCGCGGGGCAGGTAGAGGCAGTCGCCGGCCTCGAGCTCGATGTCCAGCAGCGGCGCCGCGCCCTCGCGCACCAGGTCGCTGCCGGAGCGGGCCTGGCTGGGCAGCGGAAGCGCCAGCACCGGCTCGTGCACGACCCAGCGCTTGCGGCCGGAGACCTGCAGGACGAAGACGTCGTGGGTGTCGTGGTGGTAGTCGAAGCCCTGCGCGTCGCCGCCCGGGGTCACGTAGGCGTTGCACTGCGTCGGATGTCCGAGCTCGGCGGCCAGGGCGCGGCAGAAGCGGCCGACCGGCGGGTGCAGCCGGTGCAGCGACTGCAGCACCAGCGTGGCCCCGCCGTCGTGCAGGGCGCGCAGCGCGTCGGCGTCGGCCAGGTCGCCGATCCGGCGGTTGCCGGCCGTGACCGTGCGGACCGGGTTGCGCAGGCCTCCGCCGTCCCGGACGACCCGGAAGAAGGGCTCGCGCAGCCCGCGCTCGGCGACCAGCTCGTCGACGTCGGCGACCGACAGCAGGTCGGTGAAGGGCCCTGGCAGCTCCCGGGCCCGCGTCAGCAGCGGGGTCCGCGACCAGTGCTCCCGGGCGAAGACCTCGGCCGGAACAGCCGTGCAGCGCGCGAGCGCCCCTCCCCCGCAGGGGAGGGGCGTCGCGGTCGGGCTGTGGCTCAGGTCGGGCTCAGCTCAGGAGTCGGAGCTGTCGGCGTCGCCGTCGGAGGAGTCGCCGTCCGTGTCGCTGCCGTCCGCGTCGCTGCCGTCCGCGTCGCTGCCGGCCGGGTCGCTGCCGGCCGGGTCGGCCTGCCCGCTGTCACTGTCGCCCTGGTCGGCGTCGCCGCCACCCGGGTCGCTGCCCGACGGGTCGCTGCCGGCCGGGTCGACCTGGCGGTCGTTGCTGTCGCCCTGGTCGGCGTCGCCGGCCGGCATCGTCATGGTCGGGCTGGTGGTGATGTCCTCGTCGCGCAGCGTCATGCGGTCTCCTCGTCTCGGGCGTTCTGCCGGCGACCTTCCCATCCTGGGCCCCGGCACGCGACCCGGACCCGGGGGAGCGGCCCCGGTGGAGGGGCCCGCAGCCCCCGCGTACACTCGGTCGCGCTTGTGAAGACTTTCACAAGCGCGTACGTGGGCCGGGAGGAGTGTCATGGACGCGGACGTCATCGTCGTCGGCGCCGGACCCGGCGGAGCGGCCACCGCGCACGCCCTGGCCCAGGCCGGCCTGGACGTGCTGCTGCTGGAGAAGTCCGGCTTTCCGCGCGAGAAGGTCTGCGGCGACGGCCTCACGCCCCGCGCGGTCAAGAGCCTGGTCGACATGGGCATCGACACCACCGAGGCCGGCGGGTTCCTGCGCAACCGCGGGCTGCGCATCCTCGGCGGCGGCATGCGGCTGGAGCTGCCCTGGCCGGAGCTGGCCAGCTACCCCGACTACGGCCTGGTCCGTCCGCGCCTGGACTTCGACGAGCTGCTCGCCCGCCAGGCGCAGAAGGCCGGCGCCCGGCTGCAGGAGCTCACCAACGTCACCGGCCCGGTGCTCGACGCCACGGGCCGCATCGTCGGCGTGACGGCCAAGGTCGGCCCGGAGCGCACCGCGGCCACCTACCGCGCGCCGCTGGTCATCGCCGCGGACGGCAACAGCGCCCGGCTGGCCCTCGGCGCCGGGCTGGAGCGGCGGGTGGACCGGCCGATGGGCGTCGCGGTCCGCCGCTACTACACGAGCCCGCGCCACGACGACGACATGCTCGAGTCCTGGCTCGAGCTGCGCTCGCCCACCGGCGAGCTGCTGCCGGGCTACGGCTGGGTCTTCGGCGTCGGGGACGGCACGAGCAACGTCGGCCTGGGCATCCTCAACACCACGCGGTCCTGGCAGGACACCGACTACCGCAAGCTGCTCGCCGGCTGGACCTCGGCCATGCCGGCCGAGTGGCAGTTCGACGAGGAGCACGCGACCGGCCCGGTCCGCGGCGGGGCGCTGCCGATGGGCTTCAACCGGCAGCCGCACTACACCCGCGGGCTGATGCTGGTCGGCGACGCCGGCGGTGCGGTCAACCCGTTCAACGGCGAGGGCATCGCCTACGCGATGGAGACCGGCCGGCTGGCCGCCGAGGCCGCCGTCCAGGGCCTCGCCCGGCCCGAGGGCCCGGCCCGCGAGCGGGCACTGGAGGCCTACCCGCGGGCGCTGGCCGCGCGCTACGGCGGCTACTACACGCTGGGCCGGATCTTCGTCCGGCTGATCGGCGACCCCCGCGTCATGCAGGTCGCCACCCGTCACGGCCTGCCCCGGCCGCTGCTCATGAAGTTCACGCTCAAGCTGCTGGCCAACCTCACCGACCCGCGCGGTGGCGATGCCCTCGACCGCGTGATCAACGGCCTGTCCCGCGCCGCTCCCGCTGCCTGACCCGGTGCTGCGGCCGGCGCGGAGCCACGTAGGCTCCCCGCCGGGCGCGACCCGCTTGCCCTGATCTTCACGGCCCCTGACCTGGCTGGCCCCGTACGACGAGGAGGACGACCGTGCTGCAGAACTACGTGCCGGTTCTGGTGCTGTTCGTGCTCGCCGCGGGCTTCGCCGCCGTCTCGGTCGGGGCCGCGACGATCACCGGCCCGAAGCGCTACAACCGGGCCAAGCGCGACGCCTACGAGTGCGGGATCGAGCCCACGCCGCAGCCCATGGGCGGGGGCCGCTTTCCGATCAAGTTCTACCTGACGGCGATGCTCTTCATCATCTTCGACATCGAGATCATCTTCCTCTACCCGTGGGCCGTCGCCTTCGACCAGCTCGGCCTGTTCGGGCTGGTCGAGATGGTGCTGTTCATCCTGACCGTCTTCATCGCCTACGCGTACGTGTGGCGGCGCGGCGGCCTGGAGTGGGACTGATGGCCGCCCGTACCCGCACGACCCGAGCGAGGAGCTGACCCATGGGTCTCGAGGAGAAGCTGCCCAGTGGCGTCCTGCTGACCAGCGTCGAGAAGGTCGTGAACTGGTCGCGCAAGAGCTCGCTGTGGCCGGCCACGTTCGGCCTGGCCTGCTGCGCGATCGAGATGATGGCGACCGGCGCCGGCCGCTACGACCTGGCCCGCTTCGGCATGGAGGTCTTCCGCCCGTCGCCGCGCCAGGCCGACCTCATGATCGTCGCCGGCCGGGTGTCCCAGAAGATGGCCCCCGTCGTCCGCCAGATCTACGACCAGATGCCTGAGCCCAAGTGGGTCATCGCCATGGGCGTCTGCGCCAGCAGCGGCGGCATGTTCAACAACTACGCGATCGTGCAGGGCGTCGACCACATCGTCCCGGTCGACATGTACCTGCCGGGCTGCCCGCCGCGCCCCGAGATGCTCATGGACGCCATCCTGAAGCTGCACGACAAGATCATGGACGAGCCGCTGGGCAGCAACGCCCGCCGCCGCCAGGCGCCCGGCTACGCACCCCGCGAGCTGGTCGCCAGCAGCCAGCGCTACACGCCCGAGGGCAAGAAGGCGCACCGCGCCGCCATGGCCAAGGAACGCGCGTGACCGCCCCCCAGGATCCCTCCCAGGACGACGCCCACGGCAAGGCCGAGCAGACCGTCGGCAGCCCGAAGGGGCCGGGCCAGGACCCCAGCGAGGACGTGCTGCGCGCCGGGCACCCGGTGACCCCGGTCTCGGCCGGTGTCGGCGAGCCCTCGACCGACCATGACCGCTCGGACTCGGCGAAGACCGCGAACGAGACGGGCAACCTCGGCGGCGCGCCGCTGGCCCCGTCGCCCGGCGCGGTCACCGCCCCGGCCCACGAGCCGCGCGCCGGCTCCGACATGTTCGGGGCCACCTTCGGCGGCGACACCTCGGGCTTCGGCGGGCTGGTCCGGCAGCAGCCGGCCGCGCTGTCCAGCCCCCGTCCGTACGGCGGCTGGTTCGACGAGACGGTCGACGCCCTTCAGGAGGCCTATCCCGGCTTCGGGGAGGCCATCACCCGGGTGATCGTGGACCGCGGCGAGCTCACCCTGCACGTGCTGCCCGGCCGGGTGGCCGAGGTGTGCCAGGTGCTGCGGGACAGCCAGAACCACCGGTTCGAGCTGCTGTCGAGCGTGTCCGGCGTCGACTACATCGACCAGCCCGACCGCTTCCACGTCGTCTACCACCTGACGTCGATGACCTACCGGCGGCGGATCCGGCTCGAGACGGCCGTCCCGCTGGACAACGCCCACGTCGCCAGCGTCACCCGCGTCTACCCGACCGCCGACTTCCACGAGCGCGAGACGTGGGACATGTTCGGGATCGTCTTCGACGGCCACCCCGGGCTCACGCGCATCCTCATGCCGGACGACTGGCAGGGCCACCCGCAGCGCAAGGACTACCCGCTCGGCGGCGTGCCGGTCGAGTACAAGGGCGCGCAGATCCCGCCGCCCGACGAGAGGAGGGCTTATGCGTAACAGCAGCCGCCCGCAGCCTTGCCGATCGACGCCCAGGGGGATCGCATGACCACCACGAGTGGCAGCGAGCGCGTGGGCGGGCCGGTCGAGCCGGCCGAGCCGGCCGACGTCTACGCCGCGGGCGAGCGCGAGACGACCGAGGGCAAGATCTACACCGTCACCGGCGGGGACTGGGACCAGCTCCTCGCCGACTCCGAGGGCGACCAGCGCATGGTCGTCAACCTCGGCCCGCAGCATCCCTCCACGCACGGCGTGCTCCGGCTCGTCATCGAGCTGGAGGGCGAGACGGTCACCCAGGCCCGCACCGTCATCGGCTACCTGCACACCGGCATCGAGAAGAACCTCGAGTACCGCAACTGGGTGCAGGGCGTCACCTTCGTGACGCGCATGGACTACCTGTCCCCGATCTTCCAGGAGACGGCCTACTGCCTGGCCGTCGAGAAGCTGCTCGGCGTCGAGGTGCCCGAGCGGGCCACCGTCATCCGGGTGCTGACGATGGAGCTCACGCGCATCTCCAGCCACCTGGTCGGCCTGGCCACCGGCGGCATGGAGCTGGGCGCGCTCACCGCCATGACCAACGGCTTCCGCGAGCGCGAGCTGGTCCTGGACGTGCTCGAGCTGATCACCGGCCTGCGGATGAACCACGCGTACGTGCGCCCCGGCGGCGTCGCGCAGGACCTGCCGCCCGGCACCGAGGACAGGGTGCGCGAGCTCGTCGCCACGCTGCGCGAGCGCTTCGGCGCCATCGACGACCTGCTGACCGGCCAGCCGATCTGGCAGAAGCGCCTGCAGGGCGTCGCCCACCTGGACCTGCAGGGCTGCATCGCCCTCGGCGTCACCGGCCCGATGCTGCGCAGCGCCGGCCTGGCCTGGGACCTGCGCAAGGTCGAGCCGTACTGCGGCTACGAGACCTATGACTTCGAGGTCCCCACCGAGGACACCGCCGACGGCTGGGGCCGCTTCCGGGTCCGCGTCCGGGAGATGCACGAGAGCCTGAAGATCATCGAGCAGGCCATCGACCGGCTGCAGCCCGGGCCGGTCATGGTCGAGGACACCAAGATCGCCTGGCCGGCGCAGCTGTCCATCGGCTCCGACGGCATGGGCCAGTCGCTCGAGCACGTGAAGCGGATCATGGGCACCTCGATGGAGGCGCTCATCCACCACTTCAAGCTCGTCACCGAGGGCTTCCGCGTTCCGGCCGGTCAGGTCTACGTGGCGATCGAGTCGCCGCGCGGGGAGCTCGGCATGCACGTGGTCAGCGACGGCGGCACCAGGCCGTTCCGCGTCCACGTGCGCGACCCCAGCTTCGTCAACCTCCAGTCCGTGCCGGCCACCTGCGAGGGCGGCCTGCTGTCGGACACCATCGCCGCCGTCGCGACGATCGACCCGGTCATGGGCGGCGTCGACCGATGAGCGCTCGCACCCGTACGACGGAGACAGGACGCCCGTGAGCGGCTCGGACAAGATCACGACCGACCTCGGCATGCCCGGCACCGCCACGGTGCCGGCCGGCGTGCCGCCGCTGACCGAGCAGACCCGGCGGGAGGCGCGCGAGATCATCACGCGCTATCCGCAGCCGCGCTCGGCGCTGCTGCCGATGCTGCACCTGGTGCAGTCGGTGCAGGGCTACGTCAGCCCCGACGGCATCTCGCTGTGCGCCGAGGAGCTCGGGCTGACCAAGGCCGAGGTCGGCGCGGTCGCGACCTTCTACACCCAGTACCGCCGCCGCCCGGCCGGCGAGTACCACGTGGGCGTCTGCACCAACACGCTGTGCGCGGTGCTCGGCGGCGACGAGATCTTCCGCCAGCTCAAGGACCACCTGGGCGTCGGCCACAACGAGACGACCGAGGACGGCACCATCAGCCTCGAGCACCTCGAGTGCAACGCGGCCTGCGACTATGCGCCCGTCGTGATGGTCAACTGGGAGTTCTACGACGACCAGACGCCGGCCTCGGCCCGCGACCTGGTCGACAAGCTGCGCTCCGGCCAGCCGGTGGCCCCGACCCGTGGCCCCGACCGCCAGTGCACCTTCAAGGAGATGTCGCGCGTTCTCGCCGGCTTCCCCGACGACCTGGCCACCCAGGGCGTGCAGGCCGGTCCCGCGACGCTGGCCGGCCTGCAGCTGGCGCAGCAGCGCGGCGAGACCGCTCCGGCGTACCCCGACGAGGAGAAGTCCTAGTGCTCACCCCCGTGCTGTCCCGCAACTGGGGCGACGCCGACTCCTTCACCCTGGCGGGCTACGCGCGCCACCGGGGCTACGAGGCGCTGCCCAAGGCGCTGGCCATGGAGCCCGACGCGCTCATCCAGCTCGTCAAGGACTCCGGCCTGCGGGGGCGCGGCGGCGCCGGCTTCCCGACCGGCATGAAGTGGGGCTTCATCCCGCAGGGGCCGGACGGCCAGGGCGCGAAGCCGCACTACCTGGTGGTCAACGCGGACGAGTCCGAGCCGGGCACCTGCAAGGACACCCCGTTCATGATGGCCAACCCGCACGCCCTGATCGAGGGCGTGATCATCGCGTCGTACGCCATCCGCGCGAAGAAGGCCTTCATCTACATCCGCGGCGAGATCGTGCACGTGACCCGCCGCCTGCAGCACGCCGTGGCCGAGGCCTACCAGGCCGGCCACCTGGGCACCGACATCCACGGCTCGGGCTTCGACCTCGACATCGTGGTCCACGCCGGCGCCGGCGCGTACATCTGCGGCGAGGAGACGGCACTGCTGGACTCGCTCGAGGGCTACCGCGGCCAGCCGCGCCTGCGCCCGCCGTTTCCGGCGACGCACGGGCTCTACGCGAGCCCGACCGTCGTCAACAACGTCGAGTCGATCGCCAGCGTCCCGAGCATCGTGCTCGGCGGCGCCCAGTGGTTCGGCGCGCAGGGCACCGAGAAGAGCAAGGGCTACACGCTGTACTCCCTGTCCGGCCACGTGAAGCGCCCGGGGCAGTACGAGGGGCCGCTGGGCCTCACCCTGCGCCAGCTGCTCGAGCTCGGCGGGGGGATGCGCGAGGGCCACGAGCTGAAGTTCTGGACGCCCGGTGGCTCCTCGACGCCGCTGCTGACGGCCGAGCACCTGGACGTGCCGCTGGACTACGAGGGCGTCGCCGCGGCCGGCTCCATGCTCGGCACCAAGGCGCTGCAGTGCTTCGACGAGACGACCTGCGTCGTGCGCTGCGTGCTGCGCTGGACCGAGTTCTACGCCCACGAGTCCTGCGGCAAGTGCACGCCGTGTCGCGAGGGCACCTACTGGATGGTGCAGATCCTGCAGCGCATGGAGAACGGCAACGCGACGGAGGAGGACCTCGTCACGCTGCTCGACACCTGCGACAACATCTTCGGCCGGTCCTTCTGCGCCCTGGGCGACGGCGCGACCAGCCCGATCGTCTCCGGCGTGCAGCTGTTCCGCCAGGAGTTCATGGACCACATCAACGGCACCGGCTGCCCGTTCGACCCGGTGGCCAGCACGGTCTTCGCAGGAGCCCACGCATGAGCACCCCAGATCGTCGCTCGCTCCGCTCACGACTCCCCGGGGACCCCGCATGACCCTGACCCCCACGGCGCCGACGGGCGGCGCGCCCGTGCCCACCGACGCGGTGACCCTGACGATCGACGGCTTCCAGGTCAGCGTCCCGAAGGGGACGCTGGTCATCCGGGCCGCCGAGCAGCTCGGCATCCAGATTCCGCGCTTCTGCGACCACCCGCTGCTCGACCCGGTCGGCGCCTGCCGCCAGTGCATCGTCGAGGTGGAGGGCCAGCGCAAGCCGCTGACCGCCTGCACCACGACGGTCACCGAGGGCATGGTCGTGCGCACGCAGCTGACCAGCCCGGTGGCCAAGAAGGCGCAGGAGGGCACGC
>JAOPWI010000138.1 GCA_025965755.1 Frankiales bacterium
GGCGGGCGCCGCGCAGCAGGGCCACCGTGGCCACGAGGTAGACGACGGCGGCCAGGCCGGACAGGGCGTACGCCACCGGCGCCTGGGAGAACCGCTCCGCGATCTGGACCCCGGCCCGGGCGCCGGCCGCGACCGCGAAGGTGGCGTAGACGGCCACCAGCAGCCGGCCCGGCCCGGCCGACAGGCCCGCGGACAGCGTCACGCCGTGGCGACCAGCCGCAGCTCCACCACGGCCACCACCAGGCAGGCGGCGGCCAGCACCAGCGAGCCCCACCGGGTGCGCTCCTCCACGGTCAGCGCGAAGGCCCCCGGCAGCAGCAGCACCGAGACGACGAGGTAGCCGACGAACGAGGCCGTCGACTCTCCCGGATCGAGCTGGAGCAGCGCGACGCCGGCCTGGGCGAACAGCAGCAGCTGCAGCCCGAGCAGGCCGCGCAGCAGCCCGCGGCCGGGCGGGCGGCCACCGAGCCCGACCAGCGAGGCCCACAGGCCGAGCACCAGCGCGGCCAGCAGGACGAACGGAACCAGGACCACGGGTTCAGTCGCGCAGCCAGCCGGCGGCCTCGACGGCCCAGTAGGTGAGGATCGTCGTCGCCCCCGCCCGCCGGATGCCGGTCAGCGTCTCCAGCACGATGCGCTGCCGGTCGATCCAGCCGTGGGCCGCGGCCGCCTCGACCATCGCGTACTCGCCGCTGACCTGGTAGGCCGCGACCGGCACGTCGACCGCGTCGGCCACCGCGCGCAGCACGTCGAGGTAGGCCAGCGCCGGCTTCACCATGACCGCGTCGGCGCCCTCGGCGATGTCGAGCAGGGCCTCGCGCACCCCCTCGTCGATGCCCCGCGCACCGTCCTGCTGGTAGCCCGCCCGGTCGCCGAACTGCGGCGTGCACTCGGCCGCGTCGCGGAACGGGCCGTAAAAGGCCGAGGCGTACTTGGTCGAGTAGGACCAGACCGGCAGGTGGGTGAAGCCCTCGCCGTCGAGCGCCGCGCGGATGGCGGCGACCTGGCCGTCCATCATCCCGCTCGGCGCGATGACCTGCGAGCCGGCGCGCGCCTGGGCGAGCGCGGCCGAGGCGTACCGGGCGAGCGTGGCGTCGTTGTCCACTGTCCACTCGCCGGTGCCCGGATGGCGTTCCAGCAGCCCGCAGTGGCCGTGGTCGGTGTACTCGTCCAGGCACAGGTCGCTCATCAGGACGGTGTCGTCACCGAGCTCGGCCGACAGATCCTGCAGCGCGAGCTGCACGATGCCCTCCGGGTCGTCGGCGCCCGAGCCGCGGGCGTCCTTGACCGCCGGGATGCCGAACAGGATCAGCCCGCCGATGCCGGCCTCGACCGCCTCGACCGCCGCCTTGCGCAGCGAGTCGCGGGTGTGCTGGACCACGCCCGGCATGGACGCGATCGGCGCCGGCTCGCGCAGGCCCTCCTTGACGAACACCGGCAGCACGAGGTCGGCCGGCGACACGCGGACGTCGGCGACCAGCCGGCGCAGCGCCGGGGTCCGGCGCAGCCGCCGGGGACGGGACGCCGGGTAGGTCACCGCCTCGCCGCCTTGGCCAGCTTGCGGCGGCGCGCGGCGCTGGGCAGCTCGCCCTCCCGGCCGGCGGCGTGCTCGGCCAGCGCGGCGACCAGCGTCGCGACGTCGGGCCGCGGCGAGAGCACGTCGACCCGCAGGCCGAGCTCCTCCGCCGTGGCGGCCGTCTGCGGCCCGATGCAGGCCAGCACCGTCGTGTCGTGCGGCTTGCCGGCGATGCCGACGAGGTTGCGCACCGTGCTGCTGGAGGTGAACAGCACCGCGTCGAACCCGCCGCCCTTGAGCGCCTCGCGGGTCTCGGCGGGCGGCGGCGCCGCGCGGACGGTCCGGTAGGCCGTCACGTCGTCCACCTGCCAGCCGAGCTCCTTGAGCCCGGCGAGCAGCGTGTCGGTGGCGATGTCGGCGCGCGGCAGCAGCACGCGGTCCATCGGGTCGAAGACCTCGTCGTAGGGCGCCCAGTCGGCGAGCAGGCCCTCGCTGGACTGCTGGCCGCTGGGCACCAGGTCGGGCTTGATGCCGAACTCGACGAGCGCCTGCGCGGTGGTCTCGCCGACCGCGGCGACCTTGACGCCGGCGAACGCCCGGGCGTCGAGCCCGAACTCCTCGAGCTTCTCGCGCACGGCCTTGACCGCGTTGGTGGAGGTGAACGCGACCCAGAGGTAGCGACCGGTGACCAGGCCCTTGACGGCGCGCTCCATCGGGGCGGGCGTGCGCGGCGGCTCCACCGCGATGGTGGGCACCTCGACCGGGATGGCCCCGTAGCCCCGCAGCGCCTGCGACAGCACGCCGGCCTGGTCGCGGGTGCGCGGAACGAGGACGCGCCAGCCGTACAGCGGGCGGCTCTCGTACCAGCCGAACTTGGCGATCTTCTTGACCGGGTCGCCGACGACGACCACGACGTCACCGCTCAGGCCGGCGGCGCTCACGTCGGCGTCGGCGCTGTCCAGCGTCGTGAGCACGGTGCGCTGCTCGGCGCCGGTGCCGCCGGCCGTCACGCTCGCCGGGGTCTCCGCCTTGCGGCCGTGCTCCACCAGCGCGCTGGCCGCCTTGCCGACCTCGCTCGCGACGGTCTCGAGCACGAGCGCGCCCGGCGCGCCCGCCAGCGCGCGCCAGTCGACGGTCTCGTCCAGGCGGGCCACCGTGCGGGGGGAGCCGAGCACCAGCCCGGCGTAGCCGGGGACCGCGACGGTCGCCGGAACGCCGGGAACGACCTCGAGGCGCTGCTTGGCCTTGAGCAGCGCCTCGGCCTCCTTGGGCCCGTGGTCGCAGGAGTACGGGTCTCCGGGCAGCAGCCGGACGACCAGGCGGCCGTCCTTGGCGGCGGCCACGAGGGCCGGCCCCTGCGCCTCGGCGGACGGCGTGCGGACGACCTCGGCATCCTGGGCGACGTGGACCAGCAGGGCCTCGTCGACGCGCTCGTCGACGAGGACGAGCTCGGCGCGCCCGAGCAGCTCGGCGGCGCGCAGGGCCAGCAGCCCCGGATCGCCGGCTCCGGCGCCCACCAGGGCCACCTGGCCGGCAGGCTTCTTCGCGCGGGTGGGGCTCATACGGCTTCTCCTGGCTGGGTCTGTGCAGCGGTCTGTGCTGTGGGATCCGGGTCGGGGCTCATCAGGGTCGCGGCGCCCAGCTCGAGCATCTCGGCGGCCAGCCGCAGGCCCACCCCGCGCGCGTCGGGGACGGGGCCGGTCGCGGACAGGCGTACGGCGTCGGAGCCGTCCAGCGCGGCCACCAGGCCGCGCAGGAACACCTCCGGCCCGTCGTCGCCCTCGGCGACCTCGGCGAGCGCGCCCACGGGTGCGGAGCAGCCGGCCTCGAGGGCGCCGAGCAGCGCCCGCTCGGCGGCGACCGCAGCCCGGGAGTCGGGATCGTCGAGCTGCGCCAGCAGGGCGAGCAGCGCGGTGTCGTCCGCGCGGCACTCCACCGCGAGCGCCCCCTGGGCGGGCGCCGGCAGCATGGTCAGCGGGTCGATCACCTCGGTGGCCTCGCCGAGGCGGCCGAGCCGCGACAGGCCGGCGCGGGCGAGCACGACGGCGTCCAGCCCGCCGGAGGTGACGAAGCCGATCCGGGTGTCGACGTTGCCGCGCACCGGGACGACGTCGATGCCCAGTCCGAGCCCGCGCAGCTGCGCCGCCCGGCGCGGGC